>NZ_JBEXCV010000005.1:0-131115 GCF_040605455.1 Embleya sp. NPDC005575
GCTGCGGTGCCGGACGCGGCCGACAAGGGCCTGATCGACGTGCCGGCCGATCAGCTGGAGCGCATGGTTCGGCACGCTGCCGAGTTCGGCCGGGCAGGACGCGCGGCTGCTGACCGTCCTGGTCGAGTTCGACGACAGGGCCGCCGACGACTTCTCCGGCTTCAAGCGACCGACCAGTGTCGCCGACCCGACCTGCGTGACCGAGCCGCCGGGCACGGTCAAGAACGGCCCCCGGCACAACCTGCTGCCCGATCCGGCGATCGGCGGGCAGGACAACAACACGCTGTGGGTCAAGGACTTCGACCCGACCCACTACGAGCGCATGCTCTACTCCGAGGAGGGCATCACCGAGCGGGTCCGGCCCGACCTGACCGGCCCGGACGGCCGGCCCGGCGTCGACCTCGCGGGCCTGACCATGCGCAACATGTACCGGGAGATGTCGCACGGCGCGTACTCGATCGGCGGCGAGGCGGCCGGTTGGGTGAGCGTCCCGCACTCCGAGGCGTGGTACGCCGCGGGCCACTGCGGCGCCATCCGCCAGGACAACAGCGGCAGCCCGGACAACCCGCGCGGCGTACGACAGTTCGTCACCGACGCGGTGGACGCGCTGGCCGCCGCCCGGCCGGACTTCCCGTGGTCCGACTACGACCGGGAGGACCCGGGCGACGCCGACAACGACGGCGACACCCGGGAGCCGGACGGCGTGATCGACCACCTCGTGCTGGTGCACGCGGGCAAGGACAAGTCGGCCGGCGGCGGCGCCGAGGGCACCTACGCGATCTGGGCGCACGCGAGCACCGTGCTGCGCGGGCATCCCGTCCCGGGCACCGACCTCAAGGTGGCGAACTACATCGTGCAGCCCGAGGACTCCGGAGTGGGCGTGTTCGCCCACGAGTTCGGCCACGACCTGGGCCTGCCCGACCTGTACGACAACTTCAGCGGCGGCGACACCGACGTCGACTTCTGGGACCTGATGTCCTCCGGCTCGCACGCCGGGCCGCTGTTCCAGACCATGCCCACCCACATGGGCGCGTGGTCGAAGTACGTCCTGGGCTGGATCGATCCGCCCGTGGTCCCGGTCGGCGGCGGCGCGCGCACCGTACTGCTCGGCGCCGCCGCCGACCCGCAGGCCGGCACCGGGGACGCGGTGCGGGTGAACCTGCCGAACGAGCGGGTCCGGATCGGCACCGCGCACAGCGGCACGAACATGTGGTACTCGGAGCGGGACCAGGAATGGTCGGACGGCCGGATCGTCCGCGACCTCGCGGTGCCCGCCGGTGGACCCGCGACCTTCTCCATGTGGAACGACTACACCATCGAACAGGACTGGGACTTCGGCTTCGTCGAGGTATCCGCCGACGACGGTGCGACCTGGAGCCAGCTCGCCGTGCACGACGACGCGGGCACCCTGGTCAGCACCCCGCCGGACTATCCCGACCCCAACCGCAACCTCGGCGAACTGCGCAAGGTCAACGGCCTGACCGGCGGCACCGGCGGGTGGCGGCACGACAACGTGGATCTGACCCCGTACGCGGGCCGCGCCATCAAGCTGCGGCTGGACCTGAACACCGACGCCGCGTTCATGGAGAAGGGCTGGTTCGCCGACGACTTCGCGCTCACCGGCGGCGCCGACGGCGGCACGGTGTGGTCGGACGATGTGGAGAGCGGCGACAACGGCTGGACCCCGGTCAAGGGCACCAGCACCGTGACGCGCGGGGCCGGCTGGGGCCGGACCTCCGGCGAGGTCGAGCGCGAGCAGTACTACCTGATGGAGTGGCGCGCACCGGTCGGCTTCGACCGGGGCCTGAACTTCGCGTACACCGCCGAGCACAGCGACGACCACGGCGTGCGGGTGCGCCGGTTGGGCTACGACGTACCCGGCATGCTGGTGTGGCTGCGCGATGCCGAGTATCAGAACAACGGCGTGAACTTCAATCTGAGCGCGCCGCCCAGCTACGGCGCCAAGGGTCGGACGCTGCTCGTGGACGCGCATCCGGATCCGCGCCGGTGGACCGGCGAGGCGGGCGAGCACCATCGGGTCAAGAGCAACCCCCGGAAGAATCTGGAGAGCCGGGCGCAGTCCGCGGACGCCGCGTTCGGCTTCCTGCCCACGCCGGCGTTCGGCGCGTGCCACAGCAACGGCGCGTGGTGTCAGGACTTCGCAGCCCGCGAGCCGGTCCGCGCGTTCGGCGACGACCGCGGCTGGGCCCCGGGGGTCGAGTACGTCGACGGCGCGCCGGTGGACCGCTTCACCGACGGGTCCACCGTGGTGCCCGCGCGCGGTCCGTACAGCACCCGGGTGGTCACGCCGGACGGCGCGCCCGATCCGGCGCACTACGGAGTCCCGTACCAGGGCTCCGTGCTCGGCACCGGCGATCCCGGCCCGGACCTCGCCTACGGCGCCTCGGCCACGCTGGTCGGGCCGCTGTCGCGGGAGCACCCGGAGCGCGGGGCCGCCGTGCGGATCACCTCGGCCCGGCCGTGAGCCGCGCTCGGGTCCTGGTCGGGGGACCTAAGCTGGCGGCATGAGCGAGCAGACCGCATCCGTGCCGGACGAGGCACCGGCCTACGAGCAGGCCCGTGACGAGCTGATCGAGGTCGTGCGCCGCCTGGAGACCGGCGGTATCACCCTGGAGGAGTCGTTGGCCCTGTGGGAGCGCGGCGAGCAGCTCGCCGTGGTGTGCGAGCAGTGGCTCGACGGCGCCCGGGCCAGGCTGGACGCGGCGGTCCGCGCCGAGCGCGCTGGAGCCGGGTCGGACGAGTCCGACGAGGACGACTGATCCGACGGCGACGGCCGGCGAACGACAGAAGGGGCGCTCCCGAAATTCGGGAGCGCCCCTTCCGGTTCACCCGACCACCGGCCACACCATCAGCGGGTGATCAGGGGTGGAGCAGCTACTTCTGGGCCGGCAGGATCCAGACCACCGCACCGGAGTTGCCCGGCAGCGGGAGCACCGGCAGCACGGTCACGCCGTAGCCCTTGTCGAAGCCCGGGTTGCCCGTGCCCAGTTCGGAACCGTGGAAGAGCTTGCCGAAGCTGTCCCGGTCCAGCGAACCGTCCGCCTTGGTGACCTTGGTCGTGTACGGCCCCTTCGCCGGGACCACGGTCGAGCCGTAGCGGTCCTTCGGCACGACCCGGCCCTTGTAGAGCTCGGTGCCCGGTGCCCAGCCGAGCGTGTCGGTGAACAGCGTCACCGGCGCCTGCGCCTGGAACGAGGTGCAGTAGGCGGTGCCGGGGATGCAGTCCGTGAACGGCGACGTCTTGACGAAGCCGAACGCCGCGTTCGCGGCCTGCGGCCGGGTCGGGAGGTTGGCGAACACGTTCCGCTTCTCGATGTTCGCAGTGTTCGGGTCGGGCTGCGGGAACTGCGCCTTGGCATCGCCGGTGTAGCGCAGCGGGTCCGGGTGCGAGTCGACGATCAACAGCTCGCCCTTGGGGCCCCACGAGGGCCCGTTGTCGATGTTGAAGTTGACGCCGTTGTTTTGGTACTGGTTGTCGCGCAACCACACCAGCATGCCCGGTGCGTTGTACGGGACCCGGTTGGTCTTGCCGTTCACGCCGGACGTGTAGGCGTACTTCAGGCCCTCGTCGAAGCCGGAAAGGTTGCGCCACTCCAGCAGGTAGTACTGCTCCCGCTCGAAGGTGCCGCTGGTCCGACCCCAGCCGTTGCCGCTGGTGATCGCGTTGGTGCCCTTGATCGCGGTCCAGCCGTTGTCGCCGCTCTCCACGTCGTCCGACCACACCGTGGTGGCGCCGTTGGTGAGCGAGAAGTCGTCGGCGAACCAACCCTTCTCCATGAACGCGGCGTCGGTGTTCAGGTCCAGCCGCAGCTTGATGTTCTGGCCCGCGTACGCGGTCAGGTCGACGTTGTCGTGCCGCCACCCGCCACTGTCGCCGGTCAGGCCGCTGGTCTTGCGGAACGTGGCCAGGTTCTTCGTCGGGTCCGGGTAGTCCGCCGGCGTGCTGACCAGCTTGCCGGACTCGTCCTTGACCGCGAGCTGCTTCCAGGTGGCACCGTTGTCGGTGGACACCTCGACGAAGCCGAAGTCCCAGTCCTGCTCGATGACGTAGTCGTTCCACATCCAGAACTTCACGTCCGTGCCCGCGGGCACCGCGATGTTCCGCTCGATCCGGACGTCGGCCCAAGCCTGGTCCTGGCCGGAATACCACATGTTCTGACCGCCGTGCGGCGTACCGACCTGGACCTGCTTGTTCGGCAGGTTCACCCGGATACCCCGTGAGGTGCCCTTGGGCGTCTTGGCGGCCTGGCCCAGCGTGGCGACCTTGGGCCGGTCACCGACCTTGACCAGGTCCGGGGTCAGCCAGCCGAGCGCGTACTTGTCCCAGATGCCCATGTGCGCGGGCTGCGACTGGAACAGCGCACCGGTGTGCGAACCGGCCGACATCAGGTCCCAGAAGTTCAGGTCCGTCTCGCCGGCGCTGAAGTTGTCGTACAGGTCGGGCAGGCCCAGGTCGTGGCCGAACTCGTGGGCGAACACGCCCACTCCGGAGTCCTCGGGCTGCACGATGTAGTTCGCGATCTTGATGTTGCTGCCGGGCACCTGGTGGCCGAAGAGCACGGTGCTCGCGTGCGCCCAGATCGAGTAGGTGCCCTCGGCGCCGCCGCCGGCCGACTTGTCCTTGCCCGCGTGCACCAGGACCAGGTGGTCCACCACGCCGTCGGACTCCTGGGTGTTGCCGTCGTGGTCGGCGTCGCCCGGGTCTTCCTTGTCGTAGTCGGCCCACGGGAAGTTCGGCTGCTGCTTGGCCAGTTCGTCGACCGCGTCGATCGCCAGCCGCTGCGCGCCGAGCGGGTTGTCCGGGCTGCCGCTGTTGTCCTGCCGCGCGTTGCCGCAGGCGCCCGCGCCATACCAGGCCTCGGAGTGCGGCGCCTTGACCCACGGCGTCGCCTCGCCGGAAACCGAGTACTTTCCGGCCGACATCTCCTCGTACATGTTGCGCATGGTCTGGCCCGCGAGGCTGATGCCCGGCTTGCCGTCCGGCCCCGTGAGGTCGGTGCGCATGCGCTCGGTGATGCCCTCCTTGGAGTAGAGCATCTTGTTGAAGTGGGTCTGGTCGAAGTTCGGCGCCCACTGCGAGTTGTTGTCGTTCGGGTTCAGCGCCGGGTTCGGAATCTGATTGTGCAGCGGCCCGTTCTTGATGGTGCCGGGGGGCTCGGTGACACAGGTCGGGTCCGAAACGCTGGTCGGTCGCTTGAAGCCCGAGAAGTCGTCGTTGGCCTTGTCGTTGAACTCGACCAGGACGGTCAGCAACTTCGCGGTCTGCTTGGCGTCGACGGGCTTGCCGCTGCGCTCGGCCTTGATCTCGGCCGGGCTCTTGCCGGTACGCCCGGCCTCGGCCTCGAGTGCCTTGATCTGGGCGGCGGCACGGGGGTTGCCGTCGGAGTTCTTGCGGTCGGCCGCGGCGTTCTGCGCCTTCAGCGACGCGGCCTTGGCCGGATCGCCGGGCAGCGCACTGGTGTCGACAGCCGCGTCGACGGAGTTGACGTAGTGGTCCTCGGGGCCCGGATTCCACACCGCGCGTGTCGTGTCGACGCGCGTAGGCGCGGCCGAGGTCGAAGGGGCGGTCGTGGCGGCAAGTCCCGTGATCGCTAGCGCGGATACGGACAGCAATGCCACACGGCGTTTGACCCGCCGGACGCCGATCGCAGGCGTCGGGCCCCTCCCGGGTATCGCTGGACTCAACGTGCTCCCCTTTCCGACCGGGGAGCGATCCCCGGACGCAAAGCGACGTCGCGCGGGATCTGATCAAGCGCACACGACGTCGGGCCGACTCGGAAAGCCCGGCGGACATACGACGGCAACCGTCGGGTCACGACGATGCCGACACACGTTCGGCCGGGCTTCCGGACCCTAGGGGCGGGAGTAACGCGCGGGGCAGAGGAAGACGTGTGGTCTTTACGGAATCTTTACAGGTCTCTGTACATCCTGTGCAGTCGAATGCCCGAGTAGCCCCGATACGTCCGGCGGATCCGCCGGCTTTCGGCTCAGCCGGCGGCAGTTCGCAGGGATGCGGCGAGAACGGTCAAATCCTCGAAAGTCGCATTGCCGGTGACCATCGTGGTCACGCCGTCGCGCACCCGGACCAGCGAGCGATATTTGGAACCGTCGTAGGCCTTCCACTGCTCACCGGCCACGTCCCGGTTGCCGATCGGTTGCCCGCGCTTGCCCTTGTCCCGGACGAGTTCGTCGGTGAAGCCGTTGGTCTGCTCGACCGCGGCGTACTTGTCGTTGGGGTTGATGAAGCCGATGTGCCACGTGGTCTGGTTGCGGTCGAACCCCTCGAAGTTCACCGACGTCGCCCGCCACCGCTCGCTCAGCCCCTGTGGGGCGAGCAGCGGGTACGGCGAGACCCGGGCCGCCTGCCGGAAGGAAAGTTCGTAGGACACCCGCTTCACCGGATCCGCGCCGCTGTGCGGCGCCACCAGGAATAGCGCGCCGACCACCAGGCCGCACGCTCCCAAGGAAAGAACCATGTCCCGAACGGTCTCTCGACCCGACTTCCTCGCCACCCGACCATGGTCGCATTGCGCGCCGTCTCGTTTTGCACGGGCTACCTGCACCGATACCACCGCTCACCGATAACATCGGGGCAATCCCGTTGGAACCAGTCCGGACTCGGGGCCGCGCAATCGCCGTGCCACCCGCAGCGATGACGTACGGCCCCGGGGGATCAGGGCACCCCTCGTGGTTACGGACCGGTTCCCCTACAGGAAGGCCCGCCAGATGACGGACCAATCTGTACCTCCGCAGCTCGAAGTCGCACCGGAAGCCCCGGACCGCAACCTCGCACTCGAACTCGTCCGGGTCACCGAGGCCGCCGCGATGGCGGCCGGCCGCTGGGTCGGTCGAGGTGACAAGAACGGCGCGGACGGCGCCGCCGTGAAGGCGATGCGCAGCCTGATCCACACCGTGTCGATGAACGGTGTCGTGGTGATCGGCGAGGGCGAGAAGGACGACGCCCCGATGCTGTTCAACGGCGAACGGGTCGGCGACGGCTCCGGACCCGAGTGCGACGTCGCGGTCGACCCGGTGGACGGCACCACGCTGACCGCCAAGGGGATGAACAACGCGGTCGCGGTGATGGCCGTGTCCGAGCGGGGCAGCATGTACGACCCCTCGGCCGTGTTCTACATGGAGAAGCTGGTCACCGGCCCGGAAGCGGCCGACGTGGTGGACCTGACCGCGCCGATCGCGGAGAACATCCGCCGGGTGGCCAAGGCCAAGCACAGCGCCGTGGAGGACGTCACGGTCTGCATCCTGGACCGGCCCCGACACGACTCGATGGTCAAGGAGATCCGCGAGGCCGGCGCCCGGATCAAGTTCATCACCGACGGCGACGTGGCCGGCGCGATCATGGCGGCCAAGGACGGCACCGGCGTCGACCTGCTGCTCGGCATCGGCGGCACGCCGGAGGGCATCATCGCCGCCGCCGCGATCAAGTGCATGGGCGGCGTGATCCAGGGCCGGCTGTGGCCCAAGGACGAGGCCGAGCGGGCGAAGGCGATCGACGCCGGGCACGACCTGTCGCGCGTGCTGCTGACCGACGACCTGGTCCGCGGCGACAACGTCTTCTTCGTCGCGACCGGCATCACCGACGGCGAACTCCTGCGCGGGGTGCGGTACCGCTCCAGCACGGCGCTCACGTCGTCGCTGGTGATGCGCTCCAAGAGCGGCACGATCCGGCAGATCGACAGCCAGCACCGGCTCGCGAAGCTGCGGGCGTACAGCGCGATCGACTTCGACCACGCGCGTTAGGGCCGTGCGGCCGGGGATATGAGACCCGGCCTTCGGCCGAGTGGCCTCGAACGCCGGCCGGGCTGATTTCGGCTCGGTCGGCGTTCGAAGTACAGGCTCGGGTGCATGCGGCCCACGCCTCCTGTCCCACTAATAGGTGCGGATTTTGTACCTATTAGTGGGGATTCTCCTTGAGCATCGATCAAGGAGGCCCCGGATGAGCGCGCCGCGCCGCAGGCATGCCAGGACCGCCGAAGGCAACGGCAGCAACCGGGCGAAGACCGCGGCGACGCCCCGGCTCGGGCTGATCCTGACCGGGTTGATGCTCGGGATGTTGGTGGCCGCGCTCGATCAGACCATCGTCTCCACCGCGCTGCCGACCATCGTCGGCGACCTCGGCGGGCTCAATCACCTGTCGTGGGTGGTCACCGCGTACCTGCTCGCCTCGACCGTGAGCACGCCGCTGTGGGGCAAACTCGGCGACCTGTTCGGGCGCAAGAAGCTCTACCAGGCGTCGATCGTGATCTTCCTGATCGGCTCGGTGCTGTGCGGCATCGCCCAGGGCATGTTCGAGCTGATCGCGTTCCGGGCGATCCAGGGACTCGGCGGCGGCGGCCTGATGGTGTTGTCCCAGGCGATCATCGGCGACGTGGTGCCGCCGCGTGAGCGCGGGCGCTACCAGGGCCTGTTCGGCGCGGTGTTCGGGGTCACCTCGGTGGCCGGGCCGCTGCTCGGCGGGTTCTTCGTGGACCACCTCAGTTGGCGCTGGGTGTTCTACATCAACGTGCCGATCGGCGTGATCGCGCTGGTGGTGATCGCCGCCGCGCTGCACACCAAGGAGATGCACACCAGGCCGAGCATCGACTATCTCGGCATCACGCTGCTGGCCGGCGGCACCACCTGCCTGGTCCTGCTCAGCACCTTCGGCGGTACCACCTATCCGTGGGCCTCGGCACAGATCGTCGGACTGGGCGTGGCCGCGGTGTTGTTGCTCGCCGGGTTCGTCGCCGTCGAGCGGCGCGCGCGGGAGCCGGTGCTGCCGCTGAAGCTGTTCCGCAACCGGATCTTCTCGGTGACCGCGGGCATCGGTTTCATCGTCGGCTTCGCGATGATGGGCGGACTGAGCTTCCTGCCGCTGTTCATGCAGGTCGTCAACGGCGCCACGCCCACCGAATCGGGCCTGCGGCTGCTGCCGATGATGGGCGGCCTGCTGATCACCTCGATCCTCAGCGGGCAACTGATCAGCCGGACCGGCAGATACAAGATCTACCCGATCGTGGGCACCGCCGTGATGGCGGTGGGCATGTTCCTGATGTCACGGATGGACGAGTTCACCACCACGGCCGCGTCATCGCTGTACATGCTGGTCTTCGGCATCGGTCTGGGCCTGGTCATTCAGGTGATCGTGCTCGCCGTGCAGAACTCGGTGCCCTACGCGGACCTGGGTGTGGCCACCGCCGGTGCGACCTTCTTCCGGTCCATCGGCGGCTCGTTCGGCGCGGCGATCTTCGGCACGATCTTCAACAACCGGCTCACGGTGCACCTGCGGGAGGCCGCAGCACGCGGCGAGGGCATGCCGCCGGGAACCAGCCCCGGATCGTCGGCCGCGATCAACCCGGCCGACCTGAACAGGCTGCCGCCCGCGTCCAAGACCGGCTTCGTCCACGCCTACGCCCAGTCGTTGCAGACGGTGTTCCTGGTCGCCTCCTGCGTCGTGCTGGTCGCGTTCCTGCTGTCCTTCCTGCTCCAGGAGGTCCCGCTGCGCGAGGCCACCCGCGAGACCGAGCGCACGCCGCTGATGTCGCCGACCTCGCGCAGTTCGGTGGACGAGATCGAGCGCGCGATGGCGCAGATGGTGCGCCGGGAGAACGGCTGGTCCCGTTACGAACGCATGCTCCAACGCTCGGGCGTGAACCTGTCCGTGCCCTGCGCCTACGGCCTCGTACAACTCGACCAGTTGGGCCCCATCTCCATCCCCGACCTCGCGGGCCGACTCCACGAGTCCCAGGACCGGGTCCGCCGGTACGCCGACGAACTGACCTTCGCCGGCTTCATCGAGCGGCTCGGCGAGGGCACCATGACGCTCACCGCCAAGGGCCACGAGACGCTGGAGGCGCTGGTCGAGGCCCGTCGACAGATCCTCACCGAGGTGATGGCGGACTGGTCACCGGAGCAATCCGAGGAACTGACCGCGCTGTTGCACAAGCTGGCCCGGCTGACCACGGACACCCCGCGCGACCACATCGTCGGCGAGGCGGACCGGCACGCGAGTTGACGCCGGGTCAGTGATGGGCACGGCGGCGACGCACCGCGCCGCGCTCGTTCGCGGTCAGGCCGCCGCGGACGCCGACCGGAGCACTTTCGGCCAGCGCGCTCGCACGGCACTCGAGCAGGACGGAGCAGCGCGCGCAGACGCGCTTGGCGTCCTCCTCGCGGGCGAGACGGGCGACGACGGGTTCGCCGGGGTAACCGAGAAACAACTGCCGATCCGCGGACGCACACGCGCCGGCCACCGGGGGCGTCCAGGTCGCGGTGCGGGTTCCGCGGACTATGTCGATCGGTTCCGTCACGCTGCTCTCCTCGGGTCGGGTGTGTCGGAGGCCTACCCGAGTCGATCCCACCCATGCGCGCCGGCACGACAAGGCGACGACAAGTAACCGTAAGGAAACGTCAAGGACATCCGGCGCGCGCCCCGGGACCGGCCGCCCGGCTCTCGCGACGCCGCGCCCGCGCCGCGGACGCTCGGTAGGTTCCTACTCTGACTGGGATAATCGCCCAATGATCTTCGGCATCCTGGGACCGGTGGACGTTCGACTGCCCGACGGGAGCCCGGTCGCCGTCGGCGGGCCCGGAGCGCGGGCGCTGCTCGCGCTGTTGCTGCTGGACGCGGGACACATCGTGCCCACCGAGCGACTGATCGACGGACTGTACGGCGAGGACCCGCCGGCGGGGGCCGCGAACGCGTTGCAGTCGCACGTGTCCCGGCTGCGCCGCGGGCTTCGTCCGCATGCCGGCGAGGTCGAGGCGATCGAGTTCCACACGACCGGATATCGGCTCGCGGTGGATCCGGAGGCGGTGGACGCGCATCGGTTCGAGCGGCTGCTTCGGGCCGGTCGGCAGGCGCTCGCGGCGGGCGAACACCCCTCCGCCTCCGCGCTGCTCGGCGAGGCGGTCGCATTGTGGCGGGGGCCGGCGCTGGCGGACGTGCCGTACGCGGGCGCGCGGGCCACCCGCCTGGAGGAGCTGCGGGTGACGGCGGCCGAGGACCGGGTCGAGGCCGAGATCGCGCTCGGCGGGCTGCGCGGGGCGATCCCGGAGTTGCGCGTCCTGGTCGACGCGCACCCGCTGCGCGAGCGTCCGCGCGGGCTGCTCATGCGGGCGCTGAGCGGCAGCGGCCGGCAGGCCGAGGCGCTGGAGGTGTACGAGGACCTGCGCCGGGTGCTCGCCGAGGAGCTCGGCGCCGACCCCTCCCCCGAACTGGCCGCGGTGCAGGTCGCGGTGCTGCGCGGCGAACTCGGCGGGCCGCCCGCACCGGTGCTGCCGCCGCCGCGCGCGCCGCTGGCCGAACCACCGCTGCCGGTGCCGGAGTTCGCCGCGCCGCCCGGCCGGCTCACCGGCTTCGTCGGCCGCGAACACGAACTGGCCCGGCTGACCGGGTCGGCCGGCGCGCGGTTGATCACGCTGACCGGGCCCGGCGGCACCGGAAAGACCCGACTCGCCGTGGAGACCGCCGCGCGCACCGTCGAGCAGGTGTGCTTCGTCGACCTCACCCGGGCCGCCGACGACGCGGCGCTGTCGCACGTGGTGGCGGCGGCGCTGGGCATCCGCGAGGCGGGCGGTGTAAACGCGCGGACCGAGAGCGATCCCGGCGCGCGGATCGTCGCGGTGCTCGCCGAACGTCGGCTGCTGCTGATCCTGGACAACTGCGAGCACGTGGTGGACGGCGCGGCCACGCTCGCGCACCGGGTGCTGGACGGCTGCCCGGGGGTCCGGATCCTGGCCACGAGCCGCGAACCGCTGGGTATCACCGGTGAGGTGTTGTGCCCGGTGCCGCAACTGGCACTGCCCGCCGCCGGTGCCGACCTTGACACACTGCGCGCGGCGCCCGCGGTCGAGCTGTTCGCCGCACGTGCCTCCGCGGTGCGGCCCGGCTTCGCGATCACCACCGACAACGCGCCGGACGTGGCGCGGATCTGCGCCGCGCTCGACGGACTGCCGCTCGCCATCGAACTCGCCGCCGCGCGGCTGCGCACGCTGCCGTTGGCCGAGGTCGCCGCGCGGCTGGACGACCGGTTCCGACTGCTCTCGCGCGGGAGCCGGACCGCGACTCCTCGGCATCGCACGCTGCACGCGGTCGTCGAGTGGAGCTGGGACCTGCTCGATCCCGACGAACGCGCGCTCGCCCGCCGGCTCACCGTGTTCGCCGGCGGCGCGACGTTGGCCGCGATCGCCGCGGTGTGCGGTGTCCCCACGGACGAGGCCGACGACCTGCTCGCCGGGCTGGCCGAGAAGTCGCTGGTCACCGTGGCGGACGGGGACGGCGGCCGGTTCCGGATGCTGGAGACGATCCGCGCCTTCGGCGTGGCCCGGCTCGCCGAGGCCGGCGAGGAGGAGCGGGTACGGCGCGCGCACGCCGAATATTTCCTGGCCCTGGCCGACGAGGCGGACGCGGGCCTGCGCGGCCCGGACCAGCTCGCCCTGCTGCGCCGGCTCACCGCCGAACAGGGCAACGCCGACGCCGCGTTGCGCTGGGCCATCGGCGCGGACCACGAACTCGCGCTGCGCCTGCACGCCGCCCTCACCTGGTCGTGGTGGCTCGGCGGCACCCGCGGCGCCAACTCGTCCCGCTCGGCCGAACTCTTCACGGCGGTGACAAACAGAATCAGGCCGGGCGCGGACTTCCCGGCGAACTCCGACCTCGCCGAGGAGTACGTGTTGTGTGTGGTGAACGCGGCGGCGGCTCCCGGGGCTGGTGGGGGCCTCCTGCTCGATGCGGCGCTGGATCGGGCCGCGGTCATCATGAGCGGTATCCGCCGTCCGCTGCGGCATCCCGCGCTGATGGTGCAGTGGGCCCTGGTCGGCGGGCCCGACCGGTCCGACTCGCAGGCGCACGCGGCACAGGCCGCCGACGATCCGTGGGCGCGCGCGGTCGGGTTGCTGGGCACCGGCTATCTCGCGCTGTTCATCGGCGACGCCGAGGCGGCGGCCGGCCCGCTCTCGGCGGCGGCCGACGGATTCCGGGCGGTGGGCGACCGGTGGGGGCTTGCCAACGTCCTCGAACCGCTCGCGAAACTCGCCGACTGGCGTGGTGACTCCGCCGGCTCGGCCGAGCTGATCGACGAGGCGATCGCACTGGCCTCGGAGCTCGGCTCGATCGAGGACCTGATCGACTTCCTGAACTGCCGTGCCGACCTGGATCTACGGGCCGGTCGGACCGCGCCCGCCCGACTCGGATTCGCCCGGGCCGAGGAGCTCGCGCGCCGCACCGGTGCGCCGTTGAAGGTCCGCATGGCACTGCGCGGTCTGGGCGACGTGGCCCGGCTGACGGGCGACCCGACGGCGGCGACCGTGCTGTACCGCCAGGCCCTCCATGGTGACCCGGAGGCCGCGATGTGGTACCTGGAGACGCGCTCGCTCGCCTGGGTCGGCCTGGCCCGGATCGCCGCCGCCGAGGGCGACCGGGCGACCGCGCACGAGCACTATCGCGCGGCCTTGGACGCCGCGCTCAGCCCGCCGGCCAGCGCGGTGGGCGCCGCGGCGGCCGTACTGGGCCTGGCCGAGTCGGCGGCACACGCGGGGGACGAACGGCGGGCCGCGCTCCTGCTCGGCGCCGCCGCCGTACTGCGCGGCGGCAACCGGGTCGACACGGACGTCTTCGCGACCGAGGCGGCAATCCGCGCCGCGGTGACCGGGCCCGAGTTCACCGCGTACTACACCCGGGGCGCGGCACTGACCCGCGACGAAGCGATCCGGGCGGCCCGCGCGAGCGAGTGACACACCCGGCGTGGGCCGGCATCGGCGCGGAGCGATCCCGCTGTCGCTGTCGCCGCCGTCGCTGCCATCCGCGCCGCGACTCTCGAAAACAGTAGTCATGTATATAGTAGCCATGTACTGTATTTCTCATGAGTACAGCAACCGAGGGCGCGACACCCGGCTTCCTGGTCTGGCGCCTGTCGATGAAGTGGCGGGTGGCGGTCGATCGGGCCGTCGGACCGCTGGGCCTGACCCACGCGCAGTACTCGCTGCTGGGTTCGCTGTACGGCATGGAGCGCTCCGGACGGCGCCCCAGCCAACGCGAACTCGCCGACCACACAGGCATGGAGGCGCTCTACGTCTCCAAGCTGGCCCGGGCCCTGGAAGGCGCGGGCGTGATCGAGCGCACCCGGGACGCCACCGACAGCCGGGCGATCCGGCTGACGCTCACCGAGCACGGACGCGAGGTCACCGGTCGCGCGATCGCCATCGTCCAAGACCTGCACGAACGTTTCCTGGCCCCGCTGGGCGGCCCGGGAAGTCCGCGCACCAAGGCATTCACCGCCGAGCTGGCGGCCCTGCTCGGCACACCGCTCGACACCGACCCCGAGGAGCAGTCATGACCACCACCGCCGCCCCCGCCCTGAACCCGCAGATCCTGGGCCAAGCCGAGAACGCGCACCGGGCCGTCCTGGACGGCATCCTGGCCGGCACGGGCGCCGACTACCGCCAGTGGGTGACGCTCAAGTTCGCCGGCACGGGCAGTGACACCGTCGAGCGCGACGACCTCGCCCGCAGGACATCGGGCGCCCTGAAGATCGACGCCGTCGCCTCCCACACCACGATCACCGACCTGATCGAGTCCGGCCTGCTGGAAGCACCCTCCGACGCCCCGACCCGGATCGGCTTCACCACCACCGGCCGGGCCCGCCACGCCGAGATCGCCGGCGCGATCGGCGCGGTCATGCGCCGGGCCTACGCCGACATCCCGGCCGACGATTTGGCCACCGCCGGCCGCGTACTGACCCTGATCACCGCCCGAATCAACGCCGAACTCACCGGCCCCTGAGCCCTCGGCCCCCGACGGCCGATCCCCCGGCCGAGCTCAGGCGCGCCGGTTGATCCGGAAGGTCGGCACGGTCACGTCGGCAAAGAAGTCCTGACCCTTGTTCCTCTTACTGGCCAAACAGTTCAGGGCGTAGGCAGGAGCGCCACGCGCGCCCGCAAGGGCGGTAGAAGACTCCTCGGTTAGCCTGTAGACGTTCGTGAGGTGGCGATCCTTGGGGGACGAGTGGGACGCAACAGGATGCCCGTGGGGAACGAGGGTGGCAGCGACCTCTGTCTCTTCATCGAACCGCTCGCCGAGGACTACTGGATGAAGCCTGGAGAGGCTTTCACTGTCGGGCCGGAGTCGGACAACGTCGACGTCTGGTTCGAAACCTTCGTGTCGAAGGATCGCATTACCGTGTGGCTCTACGAGAACGGCGACCCTGCCAGGATCGTTCTCGACTACGCAGTGGTGGATGCCGACGGCACTCGGCTGGAATGCGGTCATCAGAGGCCCCTGGGCCAGCGGTTTTCGGCAGCCGGTCCCGTTATGGAGTGAGTTGAGTCGCACGCTCTCGCAAGGGCGGTGGAACAGAGTTCAGAGGTTGACGGATGTCCTGTCCGGGGCGTCCTTCTCCAGGTGGCGGTAGATGGTCGCCCTGCCGACGTTGAAGGCGTCGGCGATCTCTTGCACAGTGTGGGTCTTCGCGTCGTACATCTGACGCGCCGGCTGAATCTGTGTCTCTGTCATAACTCCGCGACCGCAGCGATCATGTGGAAGACGAGTCGCCCACCCGGCGACGTCGTGTCGATGCTCTGCTCCGTTACCTTCAGATCGATCCCTGCTTTGCCCAACTCCGCTACCAGCTCGATCAGGTGTGAGAGAGACCTGCCCAGCCGGTCAAGGCGCGTGATTACGAGGGTGTCGCCGGGGCGGAGGAATGCCCGGCACTTGTCCAGTTCCGGCCGTAAGGCCAACTTGCCCGACGCGGTGTCAAAGTTCGACCCCGGTCAAGCCTGTGCCCGCGCCCAGTAGGACAGGTAGGGTTCTCCGTGAAAGAGAGCCGTATCTCGGTAGCTGCGATACGTTTCCAGCGATTCATCAGCCAGCGGAGCAGCACCGATGAACTCTCCACCATCGGTGTAATGCATGCGATAAATGCGACTGTCGTCGAAGAGCCAGAAGTCGTGATCCGGGAGGCCATCCACGGCCTTCTCCGTCAGGTCGACAATTTGGATATTTTCACCGGCTGCGATGTTCCCGGGATACCCCCATCCCAGTTCGAACCGAAGATAGTCGGTGAGAGGCGATCGAAGAACATGAACGCGACTCATCGTTTTGCCGGCGCCCACGATTTCTCGAACCCAGGGGTTATCGTGCCATTCTTCCGGCATCCGCCCGCCGTCCAGGAACAGGCGGAACTCTGTCCGCTCCCCCTCGACATCATAGAAATCTCGGGTCTCCATCTTGAAGGCAGACGCTTCGAACGAGCGAAAGAGATCGTTGAAGTCATCACCGGTCAGCAACACGAAAGTATCCTTCAAGCAGTTCCGCTGACACCTCTACCGCTGTTTCGTTTTCAGGCAAGCCAAGCTGAGCAAGACGCTCCGAATCCAGAACCCTGAACCCTTGGACGATGTACCGCCCGTCCTCTGTCCGCCACCAGGTGGGACACGGCCCCTCTCGGCAATCACTGACAAGTTTGGTCAGCGCCATTGATCCCCCTCGTGTGGGCCGCTCTTCGTCACGTCCGATGCTGCTTTGGCGCCGGATGCCGGGTCAAGCTTCTTCACTTTCCGGAACGGGAAACCTGCTTCGGCCCCACACCCGCGTGCCCCGCCCTTGCTTCCTGACGGAAGCACGACGCCCCCGACGCATGGCCGGGGGCGAGAGGTCCAAGCGTGGTCCGAGCGACGCCTGGCGTGCAGTGGGAGCGCTACGGCTTGCGCACCGGGATGCGGTTGATCAAGGTTTGCGACGGTTCCAGCTGGCCGAAGAAGTCCTGACCCTTGTCGTCGACCACGATGAAGGCCGGGAAGTCCTCGACCTCGATCTTCCAGACCGCCTCCATGCCCAGCTCCGGGTACTCCAGCACCTCGACCTTCTTGATGCAGTCCTGTGCCAGCCGTGCCGCCGGGCCGCCGATCGAGCCGAGGTAGAAGCCGCCGTGCGTCTTGCACGCGTCGGTGACCTGCTTGCTGCGGTTGCCCTTGGCCAGCATCACGAACGAGCCGCCCGCGGCCTGGAACTGCTCGACGTAGGAGTCCATCCGGCCGGCCGTGGTCGGACCGAACGAACCCGACGCGTAGCCCTCGGGGGTCTTGGCCGGGCCCGCGTAGTAGACCGCGTGGTCGCGCAGGTACTGCGGCATCGGCTTGCCCGCGTCGAGCAGTTCCTTGATCTTCGCGTGCGCGATGTCGCGCGCGACCACGACCGGCCCGGTCAGCGACAGCCGGGTCTTGACCGGGTACTTGGACAACTCGGCGCGGATCTCGCTCATCGGCCGGTTGAGGTCGATCTGTACGACGGTGTCGTCCAGGTCCTCGTGGGTGGTGTCCGGAAGGTACTTGGCCGGGTCGGTCTCCAACTCCTCCAGGAACACGCCCTCGGCGGTGATCTTGGCCAGCGCCTGACGGTCGGCCGAGCAGGACACCGCGATCGCCACCGGGCAGGACGCGCCGTGCCGGGGCAGTCGGATCACCCGCACGTCGTGGCAGAAGTACTTGCCGCCGAACTGCGCGCCGATGCCCATCTGCTGGGTCAGCGCCAACACCTCGGCCTCGAACTCGACGTCGCGGAAGCCGTGGCCCAGCGGCGAGCCCTGGCCGGGCAGCGTGTCCAGGTAACGGGTGGAGGCGTACTTCGCGGTCTTGAGCGCGTGCTCGGCGCTCGTGCCGCCGACCACGATGGCCAGGTGGTACGGCGGACAGGCCGCGGTGCCCAGCGAGCGGATCTTCTCGTCCAGGAAGCGCAGCATGCTCTGCGGGTTCAGGACGGCCTTGGTCTCCTGGTAGAGGTACGACTTGTTGGCACTGCCGCCGCCCTTGGCCATGAACAGGAACTTGTACGCCTCGCCGGGAGTCGCGTACAGCTCGATCTGGGCGGGCAGGTTGTTGCCGGTGTTCTTCTCGTCCCACATGGTCAGCGGGGCCATCTGCGAGTAGCGCAGGTTCAGCTCGGTGTACGCGTTGGAGATGCCGCGGGACAGGTGCTCCTCGTCCCGCCCGTCGGTAAGCACGTGCTGGCCGCGCTTGCCCATCACGATCGCGGTGCCGGTGTCCTGGCACATCGGCAGCACACCGCCGGCGGCGATGTTGGCGTTCTTGAGCAGATCGAGCGCGACGAAGCGGTCGTTGGCCGAAGCCTCGGGGTCTTCCAGGATCCGCGCGACCTGGGCCAGGTGGCCGGGCCGCAGCAGGTGCGAGATGTCGCGCATCGCGGTCCGCGCGAGCAGCGTCATCGCCTCGGGATCGACATTGAGGAACCGACGCCCGCCCGCCTCGAACGTGGACACGCCGTCGGCGGTCAGCAGCCGGTACGGCGTGGTGTCCTCCCCCAGCGGCAGCAGATCCGTGTAGGCGCTGAAGGTGTTGTCAGGGGCGGGCATCGTGATCCTCACTCATGCGGTAACGGGGCCTGGTCCAGGGTAGAGCGGCCCGAACCGATCACGGCGCCGAGGTCGCCGGCCGGGTCGGGGGGTAGTGCGCGCCGGGCGAGTACGGGGCGTCGCGTTCCTCTTTCGAGGGCAGACGATAGCCGGGCCTGGGTTCGAGCTCGCAGGGCGCCACCGGGCCGATGGCCAGGGCGTACGTACCGGTCGCTCCGCCCCACTTCTCGTCGTCGTTCACCCCTTCGCTGATCACCAGGGTGGTGCCCGGCGGGATCAGGCCGGGGACCAGTTCGTGCCAGCCCTGGACGAGGTGGGCGATCTCGGCATCGTCGAGCCGGTCGCCGTTCTTCGGCTTGGCATCCTCCCAGTGGTAGATCGCGGTGAGGTCGTCGCCCGACATCTCGTACTCGCGAAAGCGCGGCCCCCGGCACTGCTTGTCCACCGGCACGTAGTCCACGACCACCGAGACGCCCAGTTCCCGGAGTCGTTGTTCGAGCGCCTTGGCGTTACGGAACTCGACCACTCGAAAGAGGATCCGCCCGTCGTCCTTCCTGATCACGCTGAACGGCTGGGCCTCGGCCGAGGAGCCGTCGGCGAGGAGCGGGACACCACCGATCGCAATGCCGGCCGCGACCAGCACCGAAGCGGCCAGGCCGAACACCGTGCGCCGGTTGCGCGCGAACCGCCGGCGCGGCTGCTCGGCCTCGGCCGGCACGTCACCGGCGGCGGCGACCTTCTGCAACTCGTCCAGCAGTCGATCCTCGAAGGTGCTCATGCCTTCGCCTCCGCTCGCAAAGCCGTCCCAGGGGTGTCCCGCGGATATGTCCGGGGTCGGGGGTGCCCGGTACCCGGGTCACCGGAGGGCACCGGTGCGATCGGCCCCCGGTCCGTGTGCAATTCCTGCCTCAGTCGCCGCCGGGCCCGATGCAACCGCACCCGGGCCGACACCTGCCGAATGCCGAGCGCCGCCGCCGCCTCGGCCACGTCCAGCCCGTCGACGCCGACCAGTTCGAGCACCGCACGATCGGCCTCCGACAACCGCTCGATCGCCAGATACATCCGCCGGGCCGCCGCCTCGGCGTCCAGCCGCTCCTCGATCCGCACGAGGTCGTCGGCGTCGAGCAGTCGCCGGCCGGCTATCCGCTGTGACGCGTCCACCTCCCGGGCGGCCCGCCGCCGCTCGCTCGCCATCACGTTGCGGGCCACCCCGTACAACCAGGCCCGCTCACCGCCGGGTCCACCGCGGTAGGCCGCCGCCGAGTCCAGCGCGGCGAGGAACACCTCTGCGGTCAGGTCGGCGGCCACGTGCGGATCGCCGACCCGGCGGGCCACGAAACGATTCACCGCGTCGATGTTTCTCCGATAGAACGCCTCCAGCAGGGCCGGGTCGCGCGCGATCCCGGTCACCTCCCGGGTAGTGGGCCCGTCCAAGTCGCACTCCTCGGTCCGATGAAGGTTTTCATCGGTTTGTGGGCGGCGGGCCCACGGATGTTGCGGGCCGCGCGGAAATTTCCTCGGCCGGCTCCCCGAATGCATCCGTTTCCGGTGCCGCCGCTGCCACCGATTCCGCCGGCGCCTCCGGTTTCGCCCGGTCGCCGCGCTCGGACCGCATGCCCAGGACCACGCCCGCCCCCACCAGGAGCGCACCGCCGAACTGCCCCATGGTCGGCGCGCCGGTGCCCAGGACCAGACCGGACATCGCCGCGGTCACCGGCACCAGGCCCATGAACAGCCCGGCCCGCTCCGGCTCGATCCGGGCCAGTGCCGAGTACCACAGCAAAAACGCCCCGGCGGTGAGCGGCAGCGCCAGGTAGAGCAGCGCGGCGAGCTCGGTCCCCGACGGCATCCGGATCAGCTCGGTGCCGTCGGTGAACGCCCCGACCACCAGCATCTGCGGAATCGCCATCGCGGTCGCGTACGCGGCGATCCGCCAGGCCCCCAGCCGGGGCAGCAGCGGCACCGCGATCAGCGTGAAGCCCATCTCGCACAGCGCCACCCCACACGCGAACAACAACCCGAGCGCCGTGCCACCGCCGAGCCCCTGCACCACCGCCGCCCCCGCGACCACCACGAGCGAGGCGAGCAGCACCGACCGGCTCGGTCGCCGCCCGCCCAGCACCGGCGCGGCCGACACCAGCAGCAGCGGCGTGGCGCCCAGGATGCTGCCCACCGTGGCCGGATCCGCCCGGTCCAGCGCGGCGAACAGGAACAGGTTGAACAGGGTCTGGCCGCACAGCGCGAGCAGCCCCAGCCGGACCAGCTCCCGCCGGGTCGGCCGCAGCAGCGGGATCCGGCGCAGCCGCAGCACCCCGAACAGCACGAGCGCGGCCACCGCGTACCGGAGCATCTGGCCTCCGGTCACCGGATAGTCGGACAACACCGCGGAGACGCCGGCGGCAGCACCGATCAGCCCTTGTGCGGACGCAGCGCACACCAGGCCGATCGAGCGGGGGGACATCGAGGAGGACTTCATGTGACGTAACGTTAGGAAGCCGGTGGATTCCTCGACAGAGCCACTTCCGAGCCGAAAAACCGGACCAATTCCGGATCGCCGACAGGTCGCCGACGGACCACCCGGCTCCCGAACCCCGAGGGCAGGTGTCCCGAGTGCGCGAACTCCTCGTCCACCTCGACCGATCCGCAGGCCGACTAGGCGCCCAGGTGCAGGCTGGCCTGCGAGCCGCGATCCGCTCCGGCCGACTCCCGGCCGACTTTCGCATGCCGTCCACCCGGGCGCTCGCGGAGAGCCTGGGCGTCTCCCGCGGCATGGTCGTCGACGCGTACGAGCAGCTGGTCGCCGAGGGCTATCTGACCTCGCGGCACGGCTCCGGCACCCGGGTCACCGCGGCGTGCACGGCGCCGCAGCCGGCAGACCCGGCAGGCTGCGATCCGACGATCCCGATCACCCACGACCTCAAGCCCGGCGTGCCCGACCTGTCCGCGTTCCCGCGCGCCGCGTGGTCGGCCGCGGCCCGGCACGTGCTGCGTACCGCCCCGCATGCCGCGTTCGACTACCCCGGTCCCTCCGGCACGAGCGAACTGCGCGTCGCGCTGAGCGACTACCTGGGCCGGGTCCGTGCCGCGCAGGCCCGCCCCGAACACATCGTGGTGGTCAACGGCGTGGCCCAGGGCCTGTCCCTGGTCTCCCAGGCGCTGCGCCGGCTCGGCCTGGACGTACTCGCGGTGGAGGACCCCTCCAGCGATCGCCAGCGCGGCATCTTCACCACCCACGGCCTCACCGTCGCGTACGCCCCCACCGACGCCGAGGGCATCGACGTCGACGCGCTGGCCCGCACCGGCGCCCGCGCGGTGCTGGTCACCCCCGCCCACCAGTACCCCACCGGCGTGGTGCTGTCGCCCCGCCGTCGCGCGGCCCTGGTCGACTGGGCCCGCGCGCACGACGGGCTGATCGTGGAGGACGACTACGACGCCGAGTTCCGCTACGACCGCGACCCGGTCGGCTGCCTCCAGGGTCTGGCCCCGGACCGGGTGGTGCACCTGGGTTCGACCAGCAAGGCGCTGGCGCCCGGGATGCGGCTGGGCTGGGCGGTGCTGCCCGCCCCGCTGATCGAGCGGATCCACGACCTCAAGACCAACGCCGACCTGGGCTCGGCCACCCTCCCCCAGCTGACCCTGGTCCGGATGCTGGCCACCGGGGCGTACGAGCGCCACCTACGCACGATGCGCGCGCACTACCGGATCCGCCGCGACGCGGTGGCCGAGGCGCTCGCCGAGCACCTGCCGGCGGCCCGCGTGCACGGCATCGCCGCAGGCATCCACCTCTACGTCGAACTCCCGCCCGGCTCCGACGAATCGGCCACCGCGCGGCGGGCCCGGGAGCACGGCGTGCGGGTGGAGCCGATGGCCACGATGCGTGTGTTCGCCGGCGGCCCGCCCGCGGTGATCATCGGTTACGCCGGGCTCTCGCCCGACCGACTGCGCGAGGCGGTCCGACTGCTCGCCCGGTCCGTACTCCCCGCCGTTGCGCCCCCGAGCTAGATTTACCCCGTGGACAACAGCCCAGAGCGTCGAGCCCAGCCGCCCACTCCGGAGTTGCGGGCCTCCGACGCCGACCGCGACCGCTACGTGAACGTGTTGCGGGACGCGCTCGCCGAGGGCCGCCTGACCGCCGACGAACACGCGGAGCGGGTGGACGCGGCGCTGGCCGCGAAGACGCTGCGTCAACTCGAACCGCTGATCGCCGATCTCCCGACGCCCGGCCCGATCGGCTACGAGCCCGCAGCGGCCAATACGGTGCCGCCCCACCCGGCCCGGTCGAACATGTTCGCGTTCTGGAGCAGTTCCACCCGCAAGGGCCGCTGGCGCGCGGGTTCGAAGCTGAACGCGGTCGCGGTGATGGGCGGCGTGGACATCGACCTCACCGACGCGGTGTTCGACGAACCCGAGTTGGTGATCAACGTGTTCGCGCTCTGGGGCGGCATCGACATCCGAATCCCGGAGGGGGTGACCGTCCGCGATCACGGGTTCGGCTTCATGGGTGGCTTCGACGTGCACGAGCAGTACACCGACGATCCGCGCGCACCCGTTGTGGTGGTCAAGGGCCTGGCCATCATGGGTGGTGTGATGGTCAAGGCGAAGCGCCGCAAGGAACAGCGCCGGCGCGAGTTCGACGGCGAGCCCCGACCCGGCGACGCGGGCGACCGCTTCCGCAAGTACCCGGGGGAGCCGGAGCGCGACCGCTTCCGCAAGGACTCGGACTGACCCGCTCCGAACCGGGCGGCGCACCACGGCCCCCGCCCGTGCTCGGGGCGGGGGCCGCGTGTTCGACGCCGGATCAGTAGGCGTCGTACGGGATCACCGAGTACGGCAGCGACACCGAGGCGCCCGCCGTCCACTGCTGCGTGGCCGAGGCACCGGCCGGCTGCTGGGTGACCGCGCCGTTGCCCGCAGCCGGCGCGGTCGCGACCAGCCCGGAGACCCGGCTGACCAGTCGGCCGTCCGCGCCCACGTCGAAGCGCAGGTTGTTCAGATACGCGCCGTGCGCGTCGTCACAGCGCCAGATGCCCATCCCGGCCCCCGGCGCCGTGGCCCCGCGATTGTCGAGGCAGAACGCCGGGTCCTTGAGGCTGTGCAGCTGACCCGTGGCGGGGTTGCGCCACCACTTCTGGTTGGATCTCGCTGTCGCCGAGCGAGATCAGCGAGGTCTTGCGCTCGGCCAATGGTTTGACCCCGGTGCTCCCGTACAGCGCCTGGGCCTCGCTCTGCCGGATCGCCTCCAGTTGGGGGGACAGCGCGATGGCCGCGGGGCCGGCCGCGGTCGCGCCCGCCGCCTGCCCCGGCAGGCCGCCGGTGAGGCCGATCAGGGTCGCCATCAGCGCCACCGGTAGGACCTTGTTGCGCACACGCTCGAATGTGGACATGCACCCTCGCCTTCGTGGCATGGAAGGAACACGCACGAGCCACCCAAAGGGGACTTGGGCACTGTGAAGCGAAAGAAAGCTACCGGTGGGTAGACGGGAAATGAAGGCATTTGCCTGACAACCCCGCCCGCGCCGGCCGGCCGCGAGTGCGCTTCCGGGCCGATCGAAGCGGTTGCCCTATCGTGGAAGAACAGTGGCATCGACCGTCCGCACCCATTCGACAGGTGATGTACATCAGCACTCGCACGCCGACGTTGTCGCAGCTCAGAGCCTTTTCCGCGGTCGCCGACCACCTGCACTTCCGCGATGCCGCCGCCGCGGTGGGCACCAGCCAGCCCGCGCTCTCGGGAGCGATCGTCGCGCTGGAGGAGGCGCTGGGCACCCAGCTGGTGGAGCGCACCACGCGCCGGGTCCTGCTCACCCCCGCCGGCGAGCGGGTCGCACGGCACACCCGGCGGGTACTCGACGCGCTGGCCGATCTGGTCGACGAGGCGGAATCCGCACGTCGCCCGTTCACCGGCCCGCTGCACCTGGGGGTGATCCCCACGGTCGCCCCGTACGTGCTGCCGGCGCTGCTGCGGCTGGTCCGCGAGGAATACCCGGAGCTGCGGCTGTACGTGCACGAGGAGCAGACCGGCTCGCTTCTGGACGGCCTCACCGGCGGTCGACTGGACCTGCTGCTCCTCGCGCTGCCCTCCGGCATCTCGGGCGTCGAGGAGATCCCGCTCTACGAGGAGGACTTCACCCTGGTCGTGCCCGAGGGACACGAGCTGGCGAGCCGGTCCGACGTGCCGCGCTCCGCGCTGCGCGGCCTGGACGTGCTGCTTCTGGACGAGGGCCACTGCCTGCGCGACCAGGCCCTGGACGTGTGCCGCGAGGTGGGTGCGGGCGAGGCCGGCGCGACCCGCGCCGCGAGCCTGCCCACCCTGGTCCAGCTGGTCGCGGGCGGCCTGGGCGTCACCCTGCTGCCGCAGACCGCGATCGACGTGGAGACCCGGCCGGGCTCACAACTGGCGGTGTCCCGGTTCGCCGCACCCGCCCCGTACCGGCGCATCGGTTTGGTGCTGCGCTCCAGCACGGGACGGGGCGAGGAGTTCGCGAACCTGGCGGTCGCCCTGCGGCGCGCGGTCGGCGGGCTACCGGTGCGGGTGGTGGAGTAGGGTCCCGGTCCGCACGTCCGCGGCTCGCCGCCCATGACCACCGGCGCGCCCGCCGACCTCACGACACGATGTCCTTCCGGCCGAAATGGCGGAAGGCCAGGGCCAGGAAGACCACCGCGTAGGCGACCGAGACCGCGGCGCCCTTGATCATGCCGTCCCATTGCGGGTCGGTCTGGAGCACGTCTACCCACGCGAACTGCCAGTGCGTGGGCAGGTAGTCCCGCCACGACCCGAGCGCCGTCACCGCGTCCACGATGTTGGAGACCACCACCAGGCCGACCGCGCCGCCCACCGCGCCCAGCGGCGCGTCGGTGACCGTGGACAGCCAGAACGCGATGCCCATCACCACCAGTTGCGCCACCACGCCGTAGACGACCACGACCGACATGCGCCCGAGCGCCTCGCCGGTGGGCAACGACGCCCCCACCGGCAGATCCAACGGGCCCCAGCCGAACGCGATCGTGCCCGCGATCATCGCCATCAGCGGCAGCAATACCAGGGCCAGCACGCTGTAGCCGAGCGCGACCACCAGTTTGACCCGCAGCAGCCGCGCCCGCGGCACCGGCGCGGCCAGCAGATAGCGCAGCGAGGACCAACTCGCCTCGCTGGCAACGGTGTCGCCGCAGAACAGCGCCACCGCCACGACCAGCAGGAAGCCCGTCGAGACGAACAGCGTGAACGCGGTGAAGTTGAGCGCGCTCTTGGTCGCCACGTCCACCAGCGTGGGCACCGCGTCCGCCGACGGATCGCCGCCGATCTTGAACGCGGCGACCAGGATCCACGGCAGCACGAGCAACAGGCCGATCATGAACAGGGTGCGCCGGCGCCGGAATTGGCGGACGGTCTCGACCCAGACCGGCAGCGTGTGCCGAGGGCGATAGCCGTGCGCGTGCGCCGCGCCCGGGATCGGGTGCGCGCCCTCGTCGGTCGGCAGATCGGGGAGCGTGCGGGTCATCAGGACTCCCCAATGAGCGTCAGGAACGCGTCTTCCAAGCGGCGGCGCGCGGTCACCCGGTCCACCGCGACGCCCGCGCCGACGAGTTCGGCCACCAGGACCGAGGTTCGCGCACCCGCGAGATGCACGAGCACGCCGCCCTCCTCGGGCTCCACCGAGCCCACGCCCGGCAGATCCTTCAGGGTCGCGATCGCCAGGTCCGGGACGGGAGTTCCGATCACCAGCGTGTTGCCGTTGCCGACGATCTCGGCGACCGGGCCGGAGGCGATCAGCCTGCCCCGGTGCATCACCACGACGTGCGTACAGGTCTGTTCGACCTCGGCCAGCAGGTGGCTGGAGACCACCACGGTACGGCCGGTGGCCGCGTAGCCGATCAGCACGTCGCGCATCGCCCGGATCTGCGGCGGGTCGAGCCCGTTGGTCGGTTCGTCCAGTACGAGCAGGTCCGGCAGGCCGAGCATCGCCTGTGCGATGGCGAGCCGTTGCCGCATGCCCTGCGAGTAGGTGCGCACGTTGCGATCCAGCGCCTCGCCCAGCCCGGCGATCTCCAGCGCCTCGTCGAAGTGCGCGTCCGCGTGCGGGCGCCCGGTGGCGCGCCAGTACAGCGACAGGTTCTCCCGGCCGGACAGGTGCGGCAGGAAGCCGGGACCCTCGACGAACGAGCCGAGCCGGGACAACACCGGCGCACCGGGCCCGACCACCCGGCCGAAGATCCTTATCCCGCCGCCGTCCGGGAGGATCAGCCCCATCAGCATCCGCAGCGTCGTCGTCTTGCCCGCCCCGTTGGGGCCGAGCAGACCGAGCACCTGACCCGCCTCCACCTGGAAGGACAGGTCGTCGACGGCGAGCTTGCCGCCCTTGTAGCGCTTGGTCAGATTGCGGATCTGCAGCGGCACCTCGGCCAGTGCCGGATCCGGGACGGCCGCCGCCGCCCGGCGCCGCCCGGTGAGCAGCAGCGCGAGCGCGACGAGCACCGCGATCAGCGGCAGGCCCCACGTCCACCACGGGTAGCCGGTCGAGGCCACGTGCAACTGCGGCACCGACGGCACGGTCAGCGGACCGGCGAGCGCGACCCGGTAGCTCGCGGGCGCGTTCGGCGACGCGAAGCCCAGGTCGGTCGCGGTGAGCACGAGCCGCAGCCGGTGGCCCGAGTCGACCTGGTGGTCGATCACCGGCAACCGGATCTCCACGTCCCGCCCGGCCGCCGCACCGGTCACCCGGATCGGCGCCGCGAGCTGGTGCGGCAACACGGTGCCGCCATCCGACGCGACGTCGTACAGCTTCGCGAACAACACGATGTCGTCGGCGCCGGACACCCGCACCCGAGCCGTCGGCGAGCCGGTGATCCAGGTGCTCTGGTCGAACCGCTCGCTCTGGAAGAACGCGCTCTGCCCCGGCAGGTCGAACGCGATCCCGCCCAGGTCGCCCGCCCCCGACGCGAGCGCGCCCAGGCTGCCGGCGCCGGACAGCAGACCGAGCCCGGGTAGCCCGGACACCGAGGTCGGCGCACCCCCCGGCGGATTGGCGACCGTCTGCTCCGGCCCGGCCAGCGCGACCGCCCGCTGCCGGGTACCGCCCAGGCCGGGGTAGCGGTCGGTGTCGGCGATCCGCAGCCGCTGCTCACGCGTGGCGCTGTCCACCCCGCCCGAGCGGGTCACCCGAAACTCCCCCGCGGGAGTCGGCGCACCGGCCTTGGGCACGGCCTGGAGCGGCTTCAGCCACCGGTCGAACCACCCGGTGACACGATCGCGCACCATCGCGCTCTGCGGCCGGCCGCCGTCGTGCCCGCCGGCCGTCCACACCACCTCCACCGGCGCGCCGTTGTGCGCGATCGCGGCGGCGTTGCGGTCGGCCTGGTCGAGCGGGAACAGCGAGTCGTTCTGGCCCTGGATCAGCAGCGTGGGCACCGCGATCCGGTCCGCCACCGACGTCGGACTGGCCCGCCGGAGCAGGTCGACCGCCTGCGGGGTGGACCTACCCCCGACGGCCACTTCGCGGTAGATCGCGCACACCTGCTCGGCGAACCGGCCGCAGCCGGTGTGCGCGTCTATCGGGGCGAGCGTGCCCAGCGGGGTGGTCCCGGACGAGAAGAACAGTCCGGCCCACATCTTCTTGAACACCCCGTCGGCCGGCCCGTCGCCCGCCGCGTTCGGCAGCAGCGCGTCGGCGAGGTCGTGCCAGGTGATCTGCGGCGCGATCGCGTCCACCCGCGGGTCGTAGGCCGCGGTCAGCAGCGCGAGCGCACCGCCGTAGGAGGCACCCGCGACGCCCACCCGCGGGTCGCCCGGGGCGTCCAGCCGCACCTCGGGCCGGGCCGCCAGCCAGTCGATCAGCGCCCGCGCGTCGGCCACCTCGTAGTCCGGCTGGTCCAGCATGATCTGCCCGGCCGAGCCGCCGAAGCCGCGCGCCGAGTAGGTCAGCACCACGTACCCCGAACGGGCCAACGCCTCCGCGTCCCGGCGCAACTCGGCCTTGCTGCCGCCGAATCCGTGCGCGAGCAGCACGGCGGGCGCCCGCTCGTGCGCTCCCGGCGGCAGGAACAGCGTGGTGTCGATGCCGATCCGGGCCGAATCGCCCGGCCCGGCGGCGACGTCGATGCGCTGCTCGGCGGCGGGTACGGCCGCCACCGGGTCGTCTCGGACCAGGGCACCGAACCCCAGGGCCGCGATGATCACCACCACGAGGGCCAGGACACCGGCCAGGACACGTGATCGACGCGTGGTCAACCGCGAACGCGCAACGGCGAAGGGGCGGCCGAGTGCCGTCCGGAGACTCATGCGCCGACCCTACGTGGTACGACCCCGCCGGTCCGGCACAAGGGCATGCCCGGCCCCGATCGCCGATCTCCCCGATCCCCCTTCGTCACACGACCGGACGCGCGCGGCAGGTTTGGCCAAGCGCCTGCGGAGGACATCCGTACAGTCGATCGCGGAGGTCAATTGTGCGCCTTGCCCTTTTCATCACGTGCTTCAACGACACGCTCTTCCCGGAGACCGGCAAGTCCGTGGTCCGGGTGCTGCGGCGCCTCGGACACGAGGTGGAGTTCCCGTACGGCCAGGTGTGCTGCGGGCAGATGCACTTCAACTCCGGCTACCGCGAGGACGCGGTGCCGCTGGTGCGGTCCTTCGTGGACGCCTTCGAGGGCTACGACGCGGTGGTCGTGCCGTCCGGGTCGTGCACCGCGATGGTGCGCGAGTACCACGCGAGCGTGGCCCGACAGGCGGGCGGCGCACTGCCGGCCGGCGTGGCGCGGGTCGCGCCGAAGGTGTACGAGTTCAGCGAATTCCTGGTCGACGTGCTCGGCGTAACCGACGTGGGCGCCTACTTCCCGCACAGCGTCGCCTACCACCCCACATGCCACTCGCTGCGCCTGCTGCGGGTGGGCGATCGGCCGACCCGGCTGCTGCGCGCGGTCCGCGGCCTCACCCTGGTGGACCTGCCGCGCGCGGACGAATGTTGCGGATTCGGCGGCACGTTCGCGGTCAAGAACGTGGACACCTCGGTGGCGATGGGCAACGACAAGGTGAGCGCCGCACTGGAATCGGGTGCGCAGGTGTTGTGCGCGGGCGACAACTCGTGCCTGACCCACATCGGCGGACTGATCTCGCGCCAACAAGCGGGCATCCGCGTGCTGCACCTCGCGGACATCCTGGCCTGCACCGAGGCACTGCCGGACGTGCCGCCGTACGGGCCGGGCCTGGACACCGGATCCGAGTTCGCCGCCGAGCAGGCCCTGGGACCGGAGGTGACGCGATGACCGCATCCGTACGCAGGGAACCCACATTCGTCGGGATGCCCCCGTTCCCGGAGGCCGCGCACGCGGAGTTGGCGAACGACGTCCAGCGGGCCAACCTGCGCGCGGCCACGCACACCATCCGGGCCAGGCGCGACGAGGTGGTCGCCGAGTTGCCCGACTGGGAACTGCTGCGCCGCGCCGGCGAGGCGATCAAGGACGACGTGTTGGCCCGGCTGCCGGACCACCTCGAACACCTGGAGGTCGCGGTCCGCGCGGCCGGCGGCGTCGTGCACTGGGCTCGCGACGCGGCCGAGGCGAACGCGATCGTGGTCGCGATCGCCCGGGCCAAGGGCGTGGACGAGGTGGTCAAGGTCAAGTCGATGGCCACCGAGGAGATCGAGCTGAACAACGCGCTGGCCGACGCGGGCATCCACGCGTGGGAGACCGACCTGGCGCAGCTGATCGTGCAGCTCGGCGAGGATCTTCCGTCGCACATCCTGGTGCCCGCGATCCACCGCAATCGGGCCGAGATCCGGGAGATCTTCGTCCGCGAGATGGGCCGGGTCGGCCAACCGGCGCCCGAGCGCCTGGCCGACGAGCCGGGCGCGCCGGCCACCGCCGCGCGCCGGCATCTGCGGGAGAAGTTCCTGCGCGCCAAGGTCGCGGTCTCCGGCGGCAACTTCGCGATCGCCGAAACCGGCACGGTGTGCGTGGTCGAGTCCGAGGGCAACGGGCGAATGTGCCTGACCCTGCCCGAGACGCTGATCACCGTGCTCGGCGTGGAGAAGCTGCTGCCCACGTGGGGCGACCTGGAGGTGTTCCTGCAACTGCTCCCGCGCAGCTCGACCGGCGAGCGGATGAATCCGTACACCTCGATGTGGACCGGCGTCACCCCCGGCGACGGCCCGCAGGAATTCCACCTGATCCTGCTCGACAACGGCCGCTCCGACGTGCTGGCCGACCCGGTGGGCCGGCAGGCGCTGCGCTGCATCCGCTGCTCGGCGTGCCTGAACGTGTGCCCGGTGTACGAGCGCACCGGCGGACACGCGTACGGGTCGGTGTATCCCGGGCCGATCGGCGCGATCCTCACCCCGCAGCTGCGCGGCATCGCGGCGCACCCGGTGGACGCGCAGACCGCGTCGCTGCCGTTCGCATCCTCGCTGTGCGGCGCGTGCTTCGACGCGTGCCCGGTGCGGATCGACATCCCCGAGGTGCTCGTGCATCTTCGTGCACAGGTTGTGGACGGCGGACGCGGACCGCACGACCGGGCCGAGGAGATCGGCATGAAGGCGGTGCGGTGGACCTTCGAGAAGCCGTGGCGGATCGGCTTCGCGCAGCACGTGGCCGGGGTCGGCGCGCGGTTCGCTCGGCACGGCGTGATCGGCCGGATCCCGCTGCCCAAGCGGTTCACCGGTCCGGTCGGCGCGTGGTTCGCCGACCGGGACGCGCCCGCGCCGCCGGCCGAGTCGTTCCGCTCCTGGTACAAGCGCACCGACGGCGGTCTGGAGGAATGAAGGTGGAGCGATACGAGGCGGACCACGAGGCCCGTACGGTGATCCTGGACCGGTTGCGCACGGCCCTGGACGACCGGCCCAAGCCGCCGCCGGTGCGACGGGCGTATCGGCGCGAGCGCCCGGCGGGCCTGGACGTGGTCGGCCGGTTCGCCGAGCGGGTCGCCGACTACGAGGCCACCGTGCTGCGTGTGGACGACGCCCAGGATCTGTTGTCGGCCGCGAGCGGCCTGCTGCGTGCGGCCGGCGTCACCCGACTGGTGGTGCCGCCCGGGCGCAGGCTCGCCTGGCTGACCCGGCTCGGTGTCGAACTGGTGGTGGACTCGCCCGCGCTGGACAACGACGCGCTCGGCGAGATCGACGCGGTAGCCACCGGATGTGCGCTGGCCATCGCCGAGACCGGCACGATCGTCCTGGACACCGGCCCGGACCAGGGTCGTCGGGCGCTCACCCTGCTGCCCGACTACCACCTGTGCCTGGTGCGCGCCGACCAGATCGTGGGCACCGTGCCGGAGGCGATCGCCCGGCTGGATCCACGCCGCCCGCAGACCTGGATCTCCGGCCCGTCGGCGACCAGCGACATCGAACTGCAGCGGGTGGAGGGCGTACACGGGCCGCGCACGTTGCACGTCCTGCTGACCGGGTAGTGACCCACCCTGGGCTCTCGACCGGAACAGGTCGAGCCGGCGGGCCGTTGTGGCGTGGGAACGCTCATCCAGGAGGCGACAGCGATGTCCGAGGCAGCACCGTCCGCAGATTCGACCGGCGAGTTCCGCATCGAGCACGACTCGATGGGCGACGTACCGGTGCCGGCCGCCGCCAAGTGGCGGGCGCAGACCCAGCGCGCCGTCGAGAACTTCCCGATCTCCGGGCAGCGTCTGGAGCCCGCACATGTGGAGGCGCTGGCCCGGATCAAGGGCGCGGCGGCACGGGTGAACGCCGAACTGGGCGTGCTGGACAAGGACACCGCGGAGGCGATCGAGCAGGCCGCAGCCGAGGTGGTGACCGGTCGGTGGGCCGACCAGTTCCCGGTGGACGTGTTCCAGACCGGCTCGGGCACCTCCTCGAACATGAACATGAACGAGGTGCTCGCCACCCTGGCGACCGAGCGCCTGGGTCGGGACGTGCACCCCAACGACCACGTCAACGCGTCCCAGTCGTCCAACGACGTGTTCCCGTCCTCGATCCACATCGCGGCGGCGCTCGCGGTCACCCACCGGCTGATCCCCTCGCTCGACCATCTCGCGTCCACCCTGGAATCGAAGGCGACCGAGTTCGCCGACGTGGTCAAGTCCGGGCGCACGCACCTGATGGACGCCACACCGGTGACCCTGGGGCAGGAGTTCGGCGGCTACGCGGCGCAGGTGCGGCACGGCGTCGAGCGCTTGCAGGCGAGCCTGCCGCGCGTGGCCGAACTGCCGCTGGGCGGCACGGCGGTGGGCACCGGCATCAACACCCCGCCGGGCTTCTCGGCGCGGGTGATCGCGGAGATCGCGGCCTCCACCGGGCTGGCCTTCACCGAGGCTCGCGACCACTTCGAGGCACAGGGCGCGCGGGACGGACTGGTCGAGCTGTCCGGCCAGTTGCGTACCATCGCGGTTGGCCTGAACAAGATCGTCAACGACCTGCGCTGGATGGGATCGGGACCGCGCACCGGGCTGGCCGAGATCCGGCTGCCGGACCTGCAACCGGGCAGCTCGATCATGCCGGGCAAGGTCAACCCGGTCATCCCGGAAGCGGTCGGCCAGGTGGTCGCGCAGGTGATCGGCAACGACGCGGCGGTGGCCTTCGGCGGCGCGGCGGGCAACTTCGAGCTCAACGTGATGCTTCCGGTGATCGCCCGCAACCTGCTCGAATCGATCCGCCTGCTCGGCAACGTGACGCGGGTGTTGGCCGATCGTGCGGTGGCGGGCATCGAGGCTGACGTGGAACGGATGCGCGAGTACGCCGAGTCGTCCCCGTCGGTGGTCACTCCACTGAATCGTTTCCTGGGTTACGAGGAGGCGGCGAAAATCGCCAAGCAGTCGCTGGCCGAGCGCAAGACGATCCGGCAGGTGGTGATCGAGCGCGGCCACGTCTCGGCGGGCCGGTTGACCGAGGCCGAACTCGACGCAGCGCTGGACGTGCTCGGGATGACCCATCCGTGACGCGGCGCGCCGCCCGCCGTACGCGCGGCGAAGGGGCGTACGCACACACCCGTGATGTTCTTCGCATGATGGCCCACCCGTAACATGACTCACGGTCAGGTGTTACGGGCGCTGGGTAAATCAAGGTCATGTCTAACATCCTGCGCATGCACGAGCACTTCGAGGATCCCCGCTCCGCGCCCGGCACCTGGTCTCCCGGCGACCAGGTGTTGTGGCGCTATCTGCGCGGCGACCAGGTCCTGGACTGCCGTCCGGTGACCGTCGTTCGCGACGACCCGAACCAACTCGCGGTCTGGCTGGCCGGGGGCACCTCCCGGGTCAAGCCGATGTTGCCGGACGGATCGGACATCCGCACGGCGCCGATCGAACGCAGATTCCGACTCGGCCGAATCCCCTCGATCGTCGAGTGGACCGGAACCGGGGTGCTGATGCTGGCCCGACCCGACGAACCGTGGTCGGTCTGGCTGTTCTGGCAGGCGGATTGGCGCTTCTCCGGCTGGTACGTCAACCTCGAACGCCCGCGCACCCGATGGTCCGGCGGGGTGGACACCGAGGACCACGTGCTGGACGTGTGGGTCACCCCGGACCGGCGCTGGGAGTACAAGGACCAGGACGAACTGGCCGCCTCCCGGGAGGCGGGCCGGCTCACCGACGAACAGGTCGAGGCGATCGAGGCGGAGGGGCGGTCCGCCGTCGAGGCGATCCGGACCTGGGGCGCGCCGTTCGACCAGGGCTGGGAGAACTGGCGCCCGGACCCGGCCTGGCCGCTGCCGCAACTCCCGGACGACTGGGCGGACAACGTGCGCATCGCGTAGCCGCTTCCGCAGGACTCGGGCCCGACTTCGGTCGGGCCCGACGTGTTTTGTGATCCGCTCGATCTCGGGTGCAACCCTTTCGGCTCTCGGTCGCTCTGAACGGGGTGACAACGAGGGGGTCGAGATGCCGACAACCGGCCGACGAGATTTCGAGGAGTACGCACGGGCGCGCCAACAGCAGCTCTATCGCACCGCGTATCTGCTGTGCGGGGATGCCGATCGGGCTCAGGACCTGGCCCAGACCACGCTGGCCAAGCTGTTCCGGCACTGGAAGCGGGCGAGTCGCGCGGAGAACCTGGACGCGTATGCCAAGACCGTGCTCAGCCGCACCTTCCTGAGCGAGCAGCGCGGCCGGCAACGCGAACACGAGGCACACGAACTCGGGTCGGGAGCGCCCGAGTCGGGACAGCACCCGGACCTGCGGCTGACCCTGCTCGCGGCGCTGGACACGCTGCCGCCCAAGCCGCGCCTGATGGTCATCCTGCGCTACTGGGAGGACCTGAGCGTGGAGAGCGTCGCCGCGCTGCTGCGCTGTAGCACCGGCAACGTCAAGAGCCAGTGCGCCCGTTCGATGGCCAAACTCCGGGCCGAACTCGGAGACCTCCACCTGTACTCGACGGAGAGCTGAGGGATCGTCATGCTGCGTGAAGACAGTGCTGATCAGGAGTTTCGGATGGTGCTGGATCGGGCGACGATCGAACTTCCCCCGCTGCCGGACCTGGTGCCCGGCGCGGTGCGGCAGGGGCGCCGGCGGCGGCTTCGGGCCCGGGCGCTGATCGGTGTGGTGGGCGTCGCATCGGTCGCGGCGATCGCGGCGCCGACCCTGCTGCTCGCGCCATGGGCGGGCAGCGACACGGGCCGGGAGGGCAGTTCACAGCCTGGCGAATTGCCGCTGCATCCGGCGAACTGGCCGACCGACCAGCCGCTCGCCGCGCCGACGACGGCGTATCCGACGATGCACGTGACGCCGACGAAGAAGGGCAAGACCCGGCAGTTCACCCGGTCCGAGGTCGAACTGCGCTACGCCTTCAAACAGAAGCTCGCCGATGTGATCACGAAGCTGCTGCCCCCGGACGTGGGCCGGATCGTCATTCCGGACAACAGCGTGAACGCGTATCGCCTGGTTTCCGGTGACGAGAGCTACCAGATCACCGTACGGGTCGACCTGCCCGCCGTCCCTGCCGAGGCCCGCCCGGGGGGTGCCTGGAGCATGCCCTGTGCCGAGCGGGAGTCGCAGACCCCGGCGCTTCCGTGTGTCGACGGGCGGCTTCCGGACGGAACATTGATCTCGGTCGGCAACATCGCGCCCGACGCGGGCAGCACGTCCCCGGCGATTCCGATCGCGAATTTCGGCTACCACGGAGCGGAGGTGTTCTTCGGCATGCTCTCGGACGTGCGAACCCACGCGGCGCCGCCCGTCACCAGCGAACAGGTGGCCCGGCTGGTCTCCGACCCGACCTTCCTGGAAGCCGTGGACTTCTGGCGCACGCAGCCGGTTGCGGACTGAACGACCGGGTCCCGTCCGACCCTCTCGAACAGGGCCGAGGGCGACCGGAAGGTCGGCGAAGAGCGGGCGAGACGCCGGGTGCGACGGACGGCGGACGCGAAAGCAGGGTCGGAGCGGCTGCTCCGACCCTGCTCATGGCTCTTGGTTCAGCCGTGCTTCTCGACGTCGACCTTGGGGAGCAGGCGGGCGAGCGGGGCGGGGAGCCACCAGGCTCGCGGGCCCATCAGTTGCAGCGCGGCCGGGACGACGAGGCAACGAATGACGACCGCGTCCACGAAGATGGCGACGGCCATCCCGAAGCCCAGCTGTTGCAGCGCGCGCTGCGGGCTCAGCACGAATGCGCTGAAGACGACCACCATGATCGCCCCGGCGGCGGTGATGACCGAGCCGGTGTGCGCGAGACCCTCGCGCACGGCCCGCCCGTGGTCCTTCGTGCGCCGCCACTCCTCGTGTATCCGGGAGATCAGGAACACCTCGTAGTCCATCGACAGGCCGAAGACGATCGCGAAGATCACGACCGGCACCCACGGTTCGATCGGCCCGGCCTCGGCGCCGAGCATGCCGTGCTGGAAGACCAGCGACATCGCGCCCAGCGCGGATCCGATGCTCAGGAGGTTGAGCACCGCCGCCTTCAGCGGGATCAGGATCGACCGGAAGACCACCATCAGCAGCACGATCGACAGTCCGACCACGATCACGATGAACAGCGGCATGCGTTCGGCGACCTTGTCGGCGTAGTCCTCGGCCCCCGCCGTCGCACCGCCGACCAGGTACGTCGCTCCGGTGGCCGTGGTCAGCGCGGGCAGTACGTCGTCGCGGAGTTCGCCCACCAGCTTCGAGGTCCGCTCGTCCTGCGGCGACGACGTCGGGAAGACCACGATGGTCGCGACCCGGCCGTCCGCGGTCGGGATCGGGTCGGTCGCCGCCGCGATGCCCGGGGTGGTGCGCAGTACGCCGGCCGCCTGGGCGCCGGCCGCCGCCGCGGTGCCGCCGCCCTCGTCGACGACCACCACGAGGGGCCCGTTGAAGCCGGGCCCGAAGCCCTTGGCGAGCAGGTCGTATGCCTTGCGGCCGGTGCTGTCGGACGGATCGTTGCCGGCGTCCGAGAAGCCAAGACGCATGTCGAGCGCGGGGACCGCGAGTGCGCCGAGCGCGATGACCGCGACCAGCAGCGCGATCAGCGGACGACGCTGCGCCGCACCGCCGATCCGTCGCCACATGGTGCCCTCGGGCGCCCTCTTCTTCGCCACGCGCTTGGCGGCGCGAGCCCGGAACTGCCGGGCGAAGCGATCACCGAAGATGCCCAGCAGCGCGGGCAGAAGGGTGATCGACGCGAGCATCGTGCCCAGCACGGTCAGTGCGACGGACAGCGCCATGCCCTGCAACGACCCCAGGCCCAGCGCGACCAGCCCGAGCAGCGCGAGGATGACGGTGCAGCCCGCGAAGAAAACGGTACGGCCGGCCGCGTCGAGCGCGGTCGTGCCGGCCTGCTCGGGCGACGCGCCCTTGACCAGTTCGCCGCGGTAGCGCGCGAAGATCAGCAGGGCGTAGTCGATGCCGACCCCGAGGCCGACGAGGATCATCACGAACGGCACCCAGTCGGCGATCGTGAAGATCTGTGAGGCGGCCACGACGACGGCCATCGAGGAGCCGACGGCGAAGAGCGCCGTGACGATCGGCAGCCCGGCCGCGATCAGCGTGCCGAAGAGGAAGACCAGGATGACGAGCGCCGCAAGGATGCCCGCGCCCTCCGCGCCACCGCCCTCGGCCTGACCGAGCACGCGCGCCGCCTCGCCGCCCAACTCAACTTGGACTCCCGGCCGTTCGGCCTGTTCCGCGATCCGCTGGATCTGCTCGGTGTCGGCCTTCGAGAGGTCCTGCGAGGTGCCTTCGAGAAGCACGGTTGCGTAGCCGATGTGCCCGTCGGGAGCGACTGCCGACGGCTCGTCGTACCAGCTGCGCACCTGCGCGACCCCGGGTGCGCCGGCCACCTGCCGCAGCACGGTCTCGAAATGTTGCCGGGTTCCCGCGTCGCGCAGGTCGCCATCGGACCGTACGACGATCTCCAGCGTGTCGCCGGCCTGCGCCGAACCGTGCTTCTCCAGGAGGTCGACGGCCTTCTGGGACTGCGCGCCGGGTATCGAGTAGTCCTCGTGGTAGTCGCTCCCGGTCGCCGAGGCGAGGCCCCATGCGCCGACCAGGACGGCCGCCCACAGGGCCAGGACGAGCCACTTGCGCCGATGGGCGAATCGGGCGAGGCGCGCGAACACGCCTGATTCGAGGGGATCTTGCGGCGGGCGACGGTACTCTTCGCTGACAGTCATGGGTTCGATTCCGTAGAGCTGGGGACGGGGTCCGCTGGTGTGGACGGGGGCATGGGTGTGGCCGATGAGGACGTGGTTGTCGGTGGCACCGTCACCGGTCTTCGGCGGGCCGGCTGTTCGGCTGCATCCGGAAGGACACCTTCTCCATGAGCGGCTTGCGCAACGTGTTCTGGAACGCCGCGACGCGCCAGTCGCCGCCCGGCTCGCGGACCACCGTGTACGTCTGGATCTTCGCGAGTTTGTCGGCGGACGGAACCTTGTCGCCCTTGTAGGTGTCGCCGCGAGTGACGACCACGGCCGCGTCGACACCGAGGAAGCGGATCTCCTCGACGACACTCGCGATCCGGGTGCCCTTGAGGAAGCTGTCGAACAGGGCCTGGTGCGCGCGGCCGATCTCGTCGCCGCCGCGGTAGAGGGTTCCGACGTAGGTGATGTACGTGGCGTCGGCGGTGAAGCCGGCGCCGTAGGCCGCCCCGTGGCCCTGCCCCCAGGCCGCGTCCACCCGCCCCAGGAGCCGCTTGATCGACGCGGTGTCGGCCGCCGTGGTGTCGACGGTGTGCGTGTCGGCGGTGTCCGGGGTGGCGGTGGTGAGCATGGTGTCGATGGCCTCGGGCATGTCGGACCCTCCAGTGATAGCTTCCGGGAAGAAGATTCTGCCTAGAAGATTTCTCTTCTCTGAGGAAGAGACTAGAAAGGGAGTGCGCCCGTGTCAACGCCTGCCGTCCGATTCGACGCCGGGAACGTCTACCGGCGCTACCTGAGTTCGGTGACGCTCCACGGCCTCGCGAGCGCCAAGACGTGCGGTCTGGGTCCGTCCGACCTGCACCTGCTCAACATCCTCGAACTCGCAGGCGCCATGACCCCGGGCGAGATCGTCACCCGCACGGGACTCACGACCGGGCCGACCACGCGCCTGATCGACCGCCTGGAGGCGGCCGGCTACGTACGGCGCACCCCTGCCCCCGACGACCGGCGCAAGGTCATCGTGGAACCGGTTGCCCAGCCGGCCGCCCTCGACGAGACCATGGCCCCGGCCCGGCGCCGCATCGGCGACCTGATGCGCCGCTACACCCCGGAGCAACTGGCCGTGCTGTTCGACTACTTCGAACGCGCGACGGAGGCCTACCAGGAGACCAACGACGAACTACGCGCAACGGGGAACTGACCCCCTGCGACGGTGACCAGCGCGGCGCACCGATCGAAGCGGAGCGCTTCGGGCCCGGGATCACGGATGGGCTTGCCCGTGCGGGAAGTGATGTGCACACGGCCGCCGCGGATCGGTAGGCCCCTCGGCGTTCAGGCGGTGCCGGGTGCCTTCCGACACGGCCCACAACCGGCGTGGGCCGCCCTGATGGACCACCGGCCGCCGAGCCGCCGGACCACGGAGCCGCCGAATCCAGGCCACCGGACCGCCGAGCCCCGAGCCACCAGGCCACCAGGCCATGCCACCGGGCCACGTCGAGCATTCCTGGCGCAGAAAGTGCCACGTGCGCCGTCGCAGCCCCGCCCGCCCGCCGGTAATGGAGTCACGGTGGGTAATTCCCGCAGCCACCGTTCGGCGCACGGACCGTGGGTCCGCTCGTGTCGGCCGGGTCGATTGCAAGATCATCGCAATGTCCCGATTCGGCGTTCGGCCGAACGGCGCGTAGGCTCCTCCTCCGCCCATCCCGCCGACGCCGACCGGCGGTCGAACGCACGAGCGCACGCGCTGAGCTGGGAATTTCCTCGCAAAAGCCACTGATAAGTGATCACGATCAATGACTGAGTCATTGCTTATTTCATCTATCAATTCCGCTGTGGCATCGTGATCAACGTACGTCCGACCGGGATGGTGAACCTGCCTTCCCGGACCCTTCGCGGAGGAGACCCAGTGCTTACTGTCGGTAACCAGTTCCCCGAGTACGACCTCACCGGCGTTGTGTCGCTGGAGGCGGACAAGGCCTTCGAGCAGATCACCAACAAGTCCTACGACGGCAAGTGGCGCGTCGTGTTCTTCTGGCCGAAGGACTTCACCTTCGTGTGTCCGACCGAGATCGCCGCGTTCGGCCGGCTCAACGAGGACTTCCAGGACCGTGACGCGCAGCTGCTCGGCGTGTCCGTGGACTCCGAGTTCGTGCACCTGGCCTGGCGCAAGGACCACCCGGACCTGACCGACCTGCCGTTCCCGATGCTGTCCGACCTCAAGCGCGAGCTGTCCTCGGCCGCCGGTGTGCTCAACGCCGACGGTGTCGCGGACCGCGCGGTCTTCATCATCGACCCGAACAACGAGATCCAGTTCGTCATGGTCACCGCCGGCTCGGTGGGCCGCAACCCCGACGAGGTCCTGCGGGTCCTCGACGCGCTGCAGACCGACGAACTGTGCCCGTGCAACTGGCAGAAGGGCGGCGAGACCCTCGACGCCGCCAAGCTGATGGACGCCTGATCCATGGGTCTCGACGTCCTGAAGGCCGCACTGCCCGAGTACGCCAAGGACCTCAAGCTCAACCTGGGCTCGGTCGTGGGCAACTCGAAGCTCGCCGAACAAACGCTCTGGGGCACGGTGCTCGCCTGCGCGATCGCCACGCGTAGCCCCAAGGTGCTCGCCGAACTCGAACCGGAGGCCAAGAGCCGCCTGTCCGACGAGGCGTTCACCGCCGCCAAGTCCGCTGCCGCGATCATGGCGATGAACAACATCTACTACCGCTCGATGCACCTCATCGGCGACCCGGAGTACGGCAACCTCCGGGCCGGTCTGCGGATGAACGTGATGGCCAACCCGGGCGCCCCGAAGGCCGACTTCGAGCTGTGGTCGCTGGCGGTCTCGGCGATCAACGGCTGCGGCCGGTGCCTGGAGTCGCACGAGCAGGTCCTGCGCAAGGAGGGCGTGCCGCGCGAGACGATCCAGGAGGCGATCAAGATCGCCGCCGTGATCCACGCGGTCGGCGTGACGCTGGAGACCGAGCAGGGCTGAGCACGCCCTGCCACCGGCGAACACCCCGCGACACCCGCGAGAGCCCGTCCCCGCCCGGGGACGGGCTCTCGTCGTTTCCCGAACCGGCCGAAGCCGCGAACGTCATCGTCGTGCGCGCGAACGCACCACCGAACGAGAGCGAATCGCCCACCGCGAACGAATCACCCACAGCGCACACGTCGCCCACCACAGTCGGGTCAGACCGTGCAGCCGGGTCACCCGCCGAAGCCGAACCGGCCTCGGTCGGCTGCCGTACGCCCACCTGCCGCGCCGCGGGCTCACCGCACCCTCATCCCGGCCAGCGCGACCTCCCGGTACAGCCCCACCGCGTCCCGCACGCCCATCCCGCGATAGATCCGGCTCCCGGTCGAGATCGCCGTGCGCAGCACCCGCTGGGTGAACACCGGGTCCAGGTCCGGGTGGAAGTCGCCGGAGCGGATGCCGGCCACCAGCGCCCCGGTCCAGGTGTCGGAGACCTTGGCGCGCTGCGCGGTCAGCCGGCTCGCCGGGAGTTCGTCGCCGCGTACCTCGTTTATCGCCAGCACCGTGGACACCCCGTGGTACGCGTGCGCCTCCACGGTCCGCCCGATCAGGCCGGCCAGCCGCTCCACCGGCGCCGGTTGCGCGGCGGCGTCCCTGTCGAACGCGGTGCGCAGGTCGCCGAGGAACTCGCCGAGCAGTTCGCCGAGCAACTGCTCCTTGGAGCCGATGTGATGCGCGAGGCTGCCGACCGGCACGCCGGCCAGATCGGCGATCCGACGCACCGTGGTGCCCGCGTAACCGTCCTGCTCGAAGAGCAGGTTGGAGGCCATCCGGATCCGGGTGCGCGCGTCGGCTTGGCGCGGTACCCGGGCCATCCGCCGCTCGGCCTCGACCCTGGTGTCCTCGATCGGGCCGACCCGACGCAGGGTGGGCATCGCATAGCGCGCGGGCCCGAGCAGGTTGCAGATCCGCTGGGAGGCGTAGTGCCCCGGCCGCACGACGCCGCGCACGAACACGTCCACCAGGCGCCCCGCGGCCGCGTCCGGGTCGTAGCGACCGCTCGGTCGGTACCACTGGGCCATCCCCCACACCGCCGATTGCAACATCAGCGACAGCAGCACGGGGTGCAGGTCTCGGCGCAGGCTGCCGTCCTCGACTCCCCGGCGCAGCACCCGGCCCCACAGCGTGGACGCTTCGGCGGTGCGGTCGGAGAGCCAGACGAAGCCCTCGCTGCGGGAGAGCCGGCGCGACTCGCCGACCACCACGATCGCCGCGTCGGGGCTGCTGCCGATCACTTCGAGGCTGTCCCGCAGCAGGCCGCGCAGCGTGGCGATCGGCTCGTCGCCGCGCTCGACCGTGGCCCGCTGCCGGCTCATGATGTCCGCGAAGAAGGTGTCGAGCACTTCGAGCAACATCGCTTCCTTGGAGGGGAAGTGGTGGTACAGGCTGCCCGAGAGCATGTCGGCGGACTCGGCGATCTGGCGGACCGTCGTGGCCCCGTAGCCTCGCTTGGCGAACAGCGCACAGGCGTGTCTGATGATCTCCGCGCGTCGATCTGCTCGCGGCCTGTTGTGACGCTCCGCACCCGCTCGATCGCTCAACACAGGCCAAGCGTAGTACGCCTGGGAATCCCAGGCGGAATCTCACGTTCCGGTAGTCCTTTTCAGCCCCACCAGCCCCACCGATATCACCCGGCTGCGGACCCGAGTCGCAGTGCGAACGAGCGCGGAGCGCGCGAGATTCGGGGTGAGGCGACAGCCGAAGCGGGACCCGACGCGACACGCGTACGAGCCCGAGGCACCCGGGGGAGACGGCCGACCCGACGGGATCATATCCTTGACTTAGTCATACACTTGGGGCAGGGTGAGTTCAGGCTGGATCAAATGCGTCGCCATCCGTGGCCCGGCCCCGAGGACCGGCCACTCAGGACTCGCTAGGAGCGACCCCATGGGCAACCCCGTCATCGTCGAAGCCGTGCGCACCCCCATCGGCAAGCGCAACGGCCGGCTCGCCGGCCTGCACCCGGTGCAGCTGTTGTCGGCTGTCCAGCGCGGGCTGATCGAGCGGGCCGGGATCGACGCCGAACTGGTCGACCAGGTGATCGGCGGCTGTGTCACCCAGGCCGGCGAGCAGTCCGGCGACATCGTCAAGCACGCATGGCTGTACGCCGGCCTGCCGCACCGCACCGGCGGCACCACGATCGACTGCCAGTGCGGATCCGCCCAGCAGTCGGTGCACCTGATCGCCGGACTGATCGCGACCGGCGCCATCGACGCGGGAGTCGCATGCGGCATCGAGTCGATGAGCCGCAACCCGCTCGGGCACACCGCCAAGCCCGGCCAGAAGTCCAAGCCGGAGGACTGGGCGGTCGACCTGCCCGACCAGTTCACCGCCGCCGAGCGGATCGCCCGCAACCGCGGCATCACCCGCGCCGACGTGGACGCCCTGGGCGTGCGCTCGCAGGCCAACGCCAAACGCGCGTGGGACGAGGGCCGGTTCACCTCGCAGGTGGTCCCGGTCGAGGCCCCCCTACTGGACGCCGAGGGCAAGCCCACCGGCGAGACCGTGCTGGTCGATCGCGACCAGGGCCTGCGCGACACCACGATCGAGAGCCTGACCAAGCTCAAGCCGGTCCTGCCGGACGGCATCCACACCGCCGGCAACTCGTCGCAGATCTCCGACGGCGCCGCGGCGCTGCTGATCATGGACGAGGACAAGGCGCGGGCGCTCGGCCTGCGCCCGCGGGCGCGGATCGTCGCCCAGGCGATGGTCGGCGCCGACCCGCACTACCACCTGGACGGCCCGAACGACGCGACCGAGCGGCTGTTCGCCCGCTCCGGGATGTCGATGTCCGACATCGACCTGTTCGAGGTCAACGAGGCGTTCGCGTCCGTCGTGCTCTCCTGGGCTCAGGTGCAAAAGGCCGACCTGGACAAGGTCAACGTCAACGGTGGCGCGATCGCCCTCGGCCACCCGGTCGGCTCTACCGGCGGCCGGCTGCTGACCACCGCGCTCTACGAACTCGAGCGCACCGACCAGCAGTTCGCCCTTGTGACGATGTGCGCCGGCGGCGCCAACGCGTCCGGCACGATCATCGAGCGGATCTGACCCGCGGCCCCACCCGACCGAAAGGATCGAGCCCCGCACGCCGTTGGGCGTACGGGGCTCGATCCGAGTCCGAAGGCGAGTCGCTCGACTCGCGGTCCACTCAGTACCAGTGGTGGCCCTGCCAGAACGTCCACGCGGCACACGGGCTGCCGTAGCGCTCGTTCATGTAGCCCAGGCCCCACTTGATCTGCGTCGCGGGGTTGGTCCGCCAGTCGGAGCCGGCGGAGGCCATCTTGTTCCCCGGGAGCGACTGCACCAGACCGTACGCACCGGAGGAGGGGTTGGTGGCGTTGACCCGCCAACCGCTCTCCCGCTCGACGATGTTGCTGAAGCACGTGTACTGGGACGAGCTCATCATCGACTTGGCGATCGCCTGGGCGTCGGCGGCGGACGCCGACACCTTCTCCACCGCGCCGCGGTTGTCGGAGCGCGCGGCGCGCTCCTGGGCCGCCTTGCGGTCGGCTTCCGCTTTGTCCGCGGCTGCCTTGTCGGCCGCCGCCTTGTCGGCCGCGGCCTTCTCCGCGGCGGCCTTCTCGGCCGCGTCGCGCTCGGCCTTGACCCGGGCGGCCTCTTCGGCCTGAACGCGCTGCGCCTCGTCGTAGGCGGCGGTCTGCGCGTCGGCCTGGTGGGTGATCCCGGTGCTCAGTTGCTGCGCCTGGGGGGCGGCAGGAACCTCGAGAAGCTTCGTGGTGCTCGCTTCGTCTACCGTCTGGGCGCCGGCGGGCGCGGAAACGCCCGTTCCACTGAAACCGACGACGGCGCCAACGGCCGTGACAGCGGTGGCGGATGCCACGGCTATCCCCCGAACCGAGATCCGGCTCACACACGTTCCTTCCGACAGGCGCGCACCGCGGTCGAAGCGGTGTACGAGTCCAACCCCGGTCTTCCCATGCTCCCCGAGGGAGCATTTCGGCCCGCGCGCCGAATGATTGGTCCGGCACGTGCGGTGGGCGGCGTACAGCAGGTCATGTGTCAAGTCGTCGGGCAGTGCTGTACGCGAGGGTCTTACAAGTCCAGCAGCCTGCCTCAGCCAAACATTCGGAAGCAATTTTCGAAGACGTGGCGAACATCACAAGTCCAGGAAAGGCAAAGCCTTTTCCCTTTCCGCTCCAGACCGTTTCCACCCGGAATATGCCGACACGGGAGGGCCCCGTCGGCGACGTCTCGAAGCAGTCGAGACGTCGCCGACGGGGCCGGCCGAACAACTCCCCCACAGGGCCCCTCATCAGGCATCCGTCAGCCCGGCAGGTCCTCCAACATCTCGGTCACCAGGGCCGCGATGGGCGACCGCTCGGACCGGGTGAGGGTCACGTGCGCGAAGAGCGGATGCCCCTTGAGCTTTTCCACCACCGCGACCACCCCGTCGTGCCGACCGACCCGCAGGTTGTCCCGCTGCGCGACATCGTGGGTGAGCACCACCCGCGAATTGCTGCCGATCCGCGACAGCACGGTCAGCAGCACATTGCGCTCCAGGGACTGCGCCTCGTCCACGATCACGAACGCGTCGTGCAACGACCGGCCGCGAATGTGGGTCAGCGGCAGGACCTCCAACATCCCGCGGGCGACGACCTCCTCGATCACGTCGGACGTGGTCACCGCCGACAGCGTGTCGAAGACCGCCTGGGCCCAGGGGCTCATCTTCTCGTTCTCGGTGCCGGGCAGGTAGCCGAGTTCCTGACCGCCGACCGCGTAGAGAGGACGGAAGACCATCACCTTGCGGTGCTGGTTGCGCTCCAACACCGCCTCCAGACCCGCACACATCGCCAGCGCCGACTTGCCGGTGCCCGCCCGGCCGCCCATCGACACGATGCCGATGTCCGGGTCGAGGAGCAGATCCAGCGCTATCCGCTGCTCGGCACTGCGCCCGTGCAGGCCGAACACGTCCCGATCGCCGCGCACCAGCCGGACCTGCTTGTCCGCGGTGACCCGACCGAGCGCCTTGCCGCGCTCGGAGACCAGCACCAGTCCGGTGTGACAGGGCAGGTCGACGGCCTGCTCGATGCGCGTGCGATCGTGCTCGAACAGGGCGTCGATGTCGTCGGCGTCGACCGTGAGTTCGGCCATCCCGGTCCAGCCCGAGGTGTTCACCAATTCGGCGCGGTATTCCTCCGCGCTCAGCCCCACCGCGGAGGCCTTGACCCGCATCGGCACGTCCTTGGACACCAGCGTCACATCGTGCCCCTCGGCCATGAGGTGCCTGGCCACCGCCAGGATGCGCGAGTCGTTGTCACCCAGCCGGAATCCGGGCGGAAGCACGGTCGCGTCGATGTGATTGAGCTCCACCCGCAGCGTGCCGCCGGAATCCCCGATCGGCACCGGGGCGTCCAGCCGCCCGTACTGCGTGCGAAGTTCGTCCAGCTTCCGCAGCGCGTGTCGGGCGAAGTAGCCCAATTCCGGGTGGTGCCGTTTGGCCTCCAACTCGGTGATCACGACGACGGGAAGAACCACCTCGTGCTCGTCGAACTTCAAGAGCGCCGACGGATCGGCAAGGAGCACGCTGGTGTCGAGGACATACGTCCGGTGCTGCGGAGCACGGCGTTGGATCGTGGCCACGGAGTGCCTCGCCCCCTCTCAGGGCACGCGCACCGTGCGCCCTGATCGCTCGGAGTCCGGGCCCCGGCCCGAAGGCCGGGTGCCCGGCCCTCCTGTCGCCGTGAACTGTGGAGCATGTAGTGCACGGAAGGGCCTCCCGGGCAGGTGACGGGGTGTCACCCACATATCGCACCGGCCCACACGGATGTGCGCCGGCCCGACGGGGTTATTCCCGTCCCAGGCACTGCCAACACAAAACGGATGATCACATGCCGATGGAAACCCGGCCGTGAGCAGGAGCGGTGACGAGGTGTCAGGCGCCGTAGCGGCGATGCCGGGCGGAGTAGTCGCGCAGCGCCCGGAGAAAGTCGACCTTGCGGAAGTCCGGCCAGAAGGCCTCGCAGAAGTAGAACTCCGAATGCGCGCTCTGCCACAACAGGAAACCGGACAACCGCTGTTCACCCGATGTTCGGATGACCAGGTCCGGGTCGGGCTGGCCGCGGGTGTACAGGTGCTCGGCAATGTGTTCGACGTCCAGCACCTCGGCCAGTTCCTCGATCGAGGTGCCCTTGCCGGCATGCTCCACGAGCAGCGAGCGGACCGCGTCGGCGATCTCGTGCCGGCCGCCGTAGCCGACCGCGACGTTGACGAACACGCCGGTCAGGTCCGCGGTCTCGGCCTCGGAGCGCTTGAGCACCTCGCGCGTGTGTTCGGGCAGCAGGTCCAGTGCGCCGACCGGGTGCACCCGCCAGCGGCGCGCGGCGGCCAGGTCGGTGACCGCGTTCTCGATGATCACCATCAGATCGGCCAGTTCCTCCGGCGGCCGATTGAGGTTGTCGGTGGACAGCAGCCACAGCGTGACCACCTCGACGCCGACCTCTTCACACCAGGTGAGCAACTCGTGGATCTTGTCGGCACCCTTGCGGTGACCCTCGGCCACCTGTTCGCCGTACGCCTTCGCCCAGCGGCGGTTGCCGTCCAGGATGACGCCGACGTGACGCGGTATCACCGTACGGTCGAGCGACGCCTCGATGCGCTTGCCGTACGCGCCGTATGCGAGGTCCCGCAGGCCCATGTCCACCTGCTCCTCCGTCCGTGATCATCCGCGCCGAAAACCCTACTCCCGTCCGACACCCGCTCGACATCACGCGGCGGAGGGCGGGCGTGAAGATGCGGTGAAGGTCGGCTCGCGGACGGCGTGTCGCGCGCTCATCCGAGGGCGGCTTTCCGAACGCCGAGGGCCCGGCGGGAGAGATCCCGCCGGGCCCGGAGCGTACCGGTATTTTGACGTCGAGTCAGCTTCAGCCGTCGAGTCGCGAGACCAGCTTGTTGTACTCGTCCCACAGCCCCTGCGGGGTGTGCGAGCCGAACTTCTCCAGGTGCTCGGGGACCAGCGCGGCCTCCTGCTTCCAGATCTCCCGGTCCACGCTCAGGAGCAGGTCCAGCTCCGCGTCGGTGAACTCCAGACCCTTGAGGTCCAGGGATTCCCGCGTCGGCAGTACGCCGATCGGGGAGTCCACGCCGTCGGCGAGCCCTTCCAGGCGCTCGACGATCCACTTGAGCACGCGGCTGTTCTCACCGAAGCCCGGCCAGACGAACTTGCCGTCCGCGTCCTTGCGGAACCAGTTCACGTAGTAGATCTTCGGCAGCTTGTCCGCCGAGGTGGCCTTGCCGATGTCCAGCCAGTGCGCCATGTAGTCGCCCATGTTGTAACCGCAGAACGGCAGCATGGCGAACGGGTCGCGACGCAGCTCGCCGACCGTGCCCTCGGCGGCGGCGGTCTTCTCCGAGGCGACGTTGGCACCGAGGAAGACACCGTGCTGCCAGTCGAAGGACTCGGTCACCAGCGGCACCGCACTGGCCCGCCGACCGCCGAAGAGGATGGCCGAGATCGGCACACCCTTCGGGTCCTCCCACTCGGGCGCGATCGTCGGGCACTGGGAGGCCGGGACGGTGAACCGCGCGTTGGGGTGCGCGGCGGGGGTCTCCGACTCGGGAGTCCAGTCGTTGCCCTTCCAGTCGACCAGGTGCGCGGGCGCGTCCTCGGTCATGCCCTCCCACCAGACGTCGTTGTCGTCGGTGAGCGCGACGTTGGTGAAGACCGAGTTGCCCCACATGGTCTTCATGGCGTTGGCGTTGGTGTGCTCGCCGGTGCCCGGCGCGACACCGAAGAAGCCCGCCTCGGGGTTGATCGCGTACAGCCGGCCGTCCTCGCCGAACCGCATCCACGCGATGTCGTCGCCGACGGTCTCGACCTTCCAACCCGGGATGGTCGGCTGGAGCATCGCGAGGTTGGTCTTGCCACACGCGGAGGGGAAGGCCGCGGCGATGAACTTCGGCTCGGCGCCCGAGGGAGGCGTGAGCTTCAGGATCAACATGTGCTCGGCCATCCAGCCCTCGTCGCGCGCCATGACCGACGCGATCCGGAGCGCGTAGCACTTCTTGCCGAGCAGGGCGTTGCCGCCGTAGCCCGAACCGTAGGACCAGATCTCCCGGTCCTCGGGGAAGTGCGTGATGTACTTCTCGCTGTTGCACGGCCACGGCACGTCCGCCTCGCCCTCGGCGAGCGGGGCCCCGACGGTGTGCACGGCCTTGACGAACTCGCCGTCGGTGCCCAGGAAGTCCAGCACCGCCCGGCCCATCCGGGTCATCGTGCGCATCGAGACCGCGACGTAGGCGGAGTCGGTGATCTCCACGCCGTAGGCGGCCAACGGCGACCCGATCGGCCCCATGCAGAACGGCACCACGTACATCGTGCGGCCACGCATCGAGCCGGCGAACAGGCCGCCGAGCTTGGTGCGCATCTCGGCCGGGGCTATCCAGTTGTTGGTCGGACCCGCGTCCTCCTCCTTCTCGGAGCAGATGTAGGTCCGGTCCTCGACGCGCGCGACATCCCGAGGGTCGGAGGTCGCGTAGTAGCTGTTGGGGCGCTTGTTCTCGTCGAGCTTGCGGAAGGTGCCCTTCTCGACGAGGAGGTCGGCGAGGCGCTGGTACTCCTCGTCCGAACCGTCACACCATTCGATCCGGTCGGGCTGAGTCAGCTGGGCGATCTCGCTCACCCAGTCGAGCAGCTGCCTGTGTTTCGTCGGGACCTCGTTGGCCACGATCGCTCCATTTCGCGCCTGGGACGGCGAGTCCCCGGCGTCGGGGTTGAGGGTTGCGGGGATTTTATCCGGTCGACCGGACGCGGAACCGCCCGGGACAGGGCCCCACCTGGAAGTTGTGCCCCGTACCGGACCGAAAACCCCAAAGACGTGCGGTTTCGCGCCCCTCCGGGACAAGATCTCCCGTGATGTGTCTCACTTCGTACCTACCAGTAACCTACGTCGGCGTAAGTACACTCGGCGACATGAGTGTGGACGCACAGGCCTTGACGGCGCCCTTGACGCCCATCAAACCCAAGCTGCGCGGATGGATCCACGCGGGGACCTTTCCCCTCGCCGTGGCCTCCGGCATCGTCCTGGTCGCCCTGGCCGGGGATACCAAATCCCGCATAGCGTGCGGCGTGTTCGCGCTGACCGCGGCGATGCTCTTCGGCACGTCCGGGGTCTACCACCGAGGCAACTGGGGGCCACGCGGCGAAGCGGTGCTGCGCCGGCTGGATCACGCCAACATCTTCCTGATCATCGCGGGCACCTACACCCCGTTGACCATCCTATTGTTGGGCAAAAGTGACCAAATCTTGCTGTGGGTGGTGTGGATAGGGGCACTCGCCGGGATCGGTTTCCGGGTCTTCTGGATCGGCGCACCACGCTGGCTCTACACCCCGATCTATGTCGCGCTGGGCTGGGCGGCGGTGTTCTACCTGCCCGAGTTCATGCGCGAGGGCGGCGTCGCGGTGGTGGTCCTGGTGGTCGTCGGCGGGGTGCTCTACAGCCTCGGCGCGGTGGTCTACGGGATCAAGCGACCCAACCCCTCGCCGCAGTGGTTCGGCTTCCACGAGGTCTTCCACGCCTTCACGCTGCTCGCCTTCGCGAGCCACTTCGTCGCCGTTGCCCTGGTGGCACTCGGCTGATCACCCCCTCGCCCCATCGGCCCGAAGGCCCGCCGCTCCGTTCGGAGTTGCGGGCCTTCGGGCTTTTCCGGGTTTTCCCCCGGGCTTGGGCTGCTCTTTGCCGAGAAATCTGACTGCCGCTAGATTTTGAGAGCTACTGTCATAAGGTAGAGACACTCAATCAATTGGGGCTGTCATGGATACGACGAAGCATGGGCCGGACCGGACGAACGAGGCCGACGCGCCGCCCGACCCGAGGCGGTGGTGGGCGCTGGGCGCCCTGGTGGTCGGCCTCCTGGTGGTCGGCCTGGACACCACGATCATCAACGTGGCGATGCCGACGATGAGCGATCAACTGGGCGCGAGCACGGGCGACCTGCAATGGATCGCCGACTCGTACATCGTGGTGTTCGCGGCGCTGATGCTCCCGGCCGGACTGATCGGCGACCGCTACGGCCGGCGGCTCTTCCTGCTGGTGGGGCTCGCGATATTCGCCCTGGGCTCGGTGGTCGGCGCGCTGGTCGGCTCGGTCGAGGGAGTAATCGCGGCGCGCGCCCTGATGGGCATCGGCGGGGCGTTCATCATGCCGCTGTCGCTGTCCATCCTGCCCTCGCTGTTCCCGGCCGCCGAACGCGGCAAGGCGGTCTCGGTCTGGGCCGCGAGCACCGCCCTGGGCATCCCGCTCGGGCCGATCCTCGGCGGGCTGCTGCTGGAGCACTTCTGGTGGGGTTCGGTGTTCCTGATCAACATCCCGATGGTCGCGCTGGCCCTGCTCGTGTGCGGATTCCTGCTGCCGGTGTCCCGCTCGGCGAGCGCTCCGAAGGTGGACATCGCGGTCACAGTGCTCGTGGTCGCGGGGCTGACCACGCTGATCTTCGCGCTGATCGAGGCGCCCGAGTGGGGTTGGGCCGACGCGCGTGTGCTCGTGCTGTTCGGCGCGGCGGCGCTGCTGCTGGTGAGCGTGGTGGTGCGCGAGACCAGGGCCCGACAGCCGATGATCGACTTCCGGCTCTTCCGCGACCGCAACTTCCTGTGGGCCACAGTCGCCGCCCTGGTGCCCTCCTTCGCGATAGCCGGCGTGCTGTTCTTGGTGCCACAGCGGTTCCAGGGCGTGGACGGGCACAACGCGTTCGGTACCGGCCTGCGCCTGCTGCCGATGCTCGGCGGGCTGTTCGTGACCTCGTTGGCGGGCGACAAGCTCGTGCTGCGGTTCGGCTACAAGGCGGTCATCCCCAGCGGACTGCTCCTGCTCGGCGGCGGGCTGCTGATGGGCTCGACCGGCTCGACCGGGGACGGGTACGGATGGACGGCGGCCTGGCTCGTCGTGACCGGCCTGGGTATCGGGCTGTCGCTGGTGCCAGCGATGGACGCGGTGATGGCCAATCTGCCACCGGAACGCTCCGGGATGGGCTCGGCCCTGGTGCAGACCCTGCGTCAGGTGTCGGGCGCACTCGGGGTGGCGATCCTGGGCAGCGTGTTGGCGTCCGCGTACCTGGACCGGATCGACACGAACGGTCGCCCCGACGAGATCGCCGACACCGCGCGCGACTCGATCGGCGGCGCGGTCAAGGCGGCGGGCCGTACCGGGGACCCGGCGCTGCTCGACTCGGCCCGCGACGCGTTCGTGCACGGCATGGACCTGAGTCTGCTGATCTGCGGCGTCGCCTCGGTGCTGATGGCCGTCGCGGTGGCGATCTTCCTCCCTCGCCGAACCGTCGCCACCCCTGTGCCGGCGCCGGGCCCCACCGGACCGGGAGAATCGGGGCATGACCGCGAAGGAGTCCTCCATCCCTGACCTGCCCGGCTCGCCCCTGGGGTTGCGCGAGCGCAAGAAGATCAAGACCCGCCAGGCGATCCGCCGGGAGGCCTACCGGCTCTTCCGCGAGCACGGCTACGACGCGACCACCGTCGACCAGATCGCCGAGGCCGCGGAAATCTCACCCAGTACGTTCTTCCGCTACTTCCCCACCAAGGAAGACCTCGTACTCACCGACGAGTACGACCCCCTGCTGGTGGAGATCCTGCGGACCGCGCCCAAGGGCGCGAGCTTGGTCCGGGTGGTGCGCACCGGTGTCCTGGACGCCCTGCGCGAGATCCTGCGCGTGGATCGCGAGGAAATGGCCACCCGGATGACGCTGGTGCTGAACGTCCCGGCGCTGCGCCGGCGCACCTACGAGCAGCAGATGCAGACCTGGGTCCTGATCACCGAGGCGTTCGCCGCTCGTACCGGGCGCTCGGCGGACGATCTGGAACTGCGGGTCGCCGGCGCCTCGATCAACGCGGCGATGGCGGAGGCGATCATGGGTTGGGCCCGGAACGGCTGTACCGAGGACTTGGTCGAGCTGGTCGACCAAGCCCTGGCGATGCTGGAGGCGGGGCTGCGGGACAGCCCGTGACCCCGCCGCCGCAGCGCCGATGTCAGGCCCGGGCCACCGCCTTGGCCAGGACCTGTTCGGCCAGTTGCTCCGGATCGGTCACCGGGGCATCGCACGTGAAGTGCCGACACACGTACGCCGCCGGTCGGCCGCCCACCAGCGGCCGATCGCGCAGCAGCGGCACTGGCGACTCCTCGGCCGGGTCGCCCATCGCGACCACCGCGCCGGGGGCGGTGGACATCAGCGCGGTCAGGTAGAGCGCCCAGGTCGCGTCGTCGTCGCGCGGGCCGACCACGGCGATCTCGCGCGGCCCGTCCAACCACGCCTCGGCGACCGCCAGGCCCCAGCCGATCGCGCGCGGGGCGCGGGCGGCCAGCACCCGGACCAGGCCCAGCGCGCGGCCGGCGGCTTCGCGGTGTTCGGGCGAACCCAGGTGCGCCGCGTAGCCGAGCAGGGCGCCGGCCGCGCCGGTCCAGCCCGACGGGGTGACCCCGTCGGTGGGGTCCTGCGGTCGGCGAAAGAGTTCCTCGGCGTCGTCCGCGGTGTCGTACAGCGCGCCGTCCTCGTCCACGAAGTGCCCCAGCACCACGTCCACGAGCACGCCGGCGAAGGTCAGCCACGCATCGTCCGAGGTCACCGCGTACAACGCGAGGAAGCCCTCGGCCACGTCCGCGTAGTCCTCCAGGACACCCGCGTTCGGCCCCGGTCGGCCGTCGCGCGAGGTGCGCACGAGCCGGTCGCCGAGTTCGTCGTCCTCGTCGCCGCCCAGATGCACCGCGAGCAGCAGGTCGGCCGCCGCGAGCGCGGCGTCGAGCAGGTCGGGGCGGGAGAACAGGGTGCCGGCCTCGGCCAGCGCCGCGATGGCCAGCCCGTTCCACGCGGCCACCACCTTGTCGTCGCGGCCCGGCCGGGCCCGCTCCGCGCGTGCCGCCAGCAACCTCGCCCGTACGTCGGTCAGTCGCTCGATGTCCTCGGGGTCGTCGAGCAGTCGCAGTACGGACATGCCGTGCTCGAAGGTGCCCTCCTCGGTCACCGCGAACACCTCGGCCGCCCACGCGCCGTCCTGCTCGCCGAGCGCCTCGATCAACTGGGCCGGGGTCCAGGCGTAGAACGCGCCCTCCACCGACCGGCCCTGCGCGTCCAGGCTGTCCGCGTCCAGCGCGGAAGCGAACGCGCCCTCGGGAGTGCGCAGTTCACGGACCACGAAGTCGGCCGTCTCGAGCGCGATCCGGCGCGCGAACTCGCTCCCGGTGGCCCGCCACAGGTGGGTGTACACCCGGATCAGCTGAGCGTTGTCGTACAGCATCTTCTCGAAGTGCGGCACCACCCACGCCGCATCCACCGAGTAGCGCGCGAAGCCGCCGCCGAGTTGGTCGTAGATGCCGCCCCTGGCCATCGCCTCGCAGGTTTCCTGGGCGATCTCCAGGGCCGCCTCGGACTCGGTCCGGGCCTGGTGGCGCAACAGGAACTCCAGCACCATCGACGGCGGGAACTTGGGCGCGTCACCGAAGCCGCCGTGCGTGGCGTCGTAGTCGCGCGCGAGCAGGGTCAGTGCCGCGTCCAGGTCCTCGGCGGTCGGTGCCTCGCCGCCGGTGTGCAGATCGCGGGGGGCGGCCAGGGAGGCGGCGATCTGGAGGCCGGTGCGCCGCACCTCGTCGTTGCGGTCGACCCAGGCCTTGTTGATCTCGTACATCACCTGCCGGAACGAGGGCATCCCCCGGCGGGCCTCGCTCGGGTAGTAGGTGCCGCAGTAGAACGGCTCCCCGTCGGGCGTGGCGAACACGGTCATCGGCCAGCCGCCCTGGCCGCGGTTCATCTCGACCGTGGCCTCCATGTAGACCGCGTCCACGTCCGGGCGCTCCTCGCGGTCGACCTTGATCGCGACGAAGTTCGCGTTGACGATCGCGGCGGTGGCCTCGTCCTCGAAGGACTCGTGGGCCATCACGTGGCACCAGTGGCACGCGCTGTATCCGACGCTGAGCAGGATCGGGACGTCACGGCGGCGCGCCTCCGCGAACGCCTCCTCCCCCCACGGCCACCAGTCGACGGGGTTGTCGGCGTGTTGCAGGAGGTACGGCGATGTGGACCCAGCGAGACGATTCGGCATGGAGCCATCCTCGCGCGCCCCACCCCAAAATCGCGGGAGGGCCCTCCCGGGGTCGACCGGATGGGCGGGCGGGATCGTCGTCCGACGTTGGGCGAACGGCGGCCGAGCGGGACACCGGCCATGGTCACCAGCGTCGGTGCGGGTCTGTCGGCGGACAGGTGGAGACCGACGAGGCGGGGTGGCGTTCGGTCCGAAGCGCGGGAAGGGTGCTCAGCGAGCGACTGTTCTCGCTTGCCGGGTCCGCCGGCCAACGCGGTTGTCAGGAGCCCTCGTTAGAGTCGCGAGCTTGATCCATCCGACCCGGGACAGAGGGCCTCTTCATGAGCGACAACGACGTGCGGCAGTTCGGCATCCGCACCTATGACCAGTGGACGGCCATGTGGAACGGCGGCCTCGACCTCGCCGAGAAGATCATGGCCCCGGAATTCACTCTGCGCTATGCCCAGCCGGGCACCGAAGCTTTCGACGATGCCCATACTCCGCGGCAACTCGCCGACATCATCGCGGCCTGGCACCGAAGCCGGCCCGGCCTGCGCTTCGAGGCCGAGGGCTCGCCGGTCGTGGACCTGCGATCCGGCGACGGCGCTCCGACCGGCCTGGTTGCCCGGCCGTATCGCGCCGGCTACACGGACGCCGACGGCCGGCCCGTGGCAAGGAGCGGAACCGACACCCTCAGGCTCACCGGCGGCTTGATCAGCGAGGTCTGGTCCGTGTCCTCCGGCCCCGGGGGGCGGACCTTCTACCGTTAGGGCGTGTCCGCGTGGGCGGTCGCCAACGGCACGCTCGCGACCGCCCGGTCGGCCGACGGCCCCGCGTGGTTCGCCCTCCTGGCCGACCTCGAACGCGACCTACCCACCGGTCCCGTTGCCGAGTGGGACGACCCACCGTTCGTCCCGGACCCGCACCGGGAGGTACGACCGCGCGCGAGCGGAAAGCGCGCATCGGCCCGCTGCCACCAGACGATCCGGCTGGGGCGACGCCGTCGGCCGCTCAGGCCACCGGTGCCCCGTTGCCTTCCTTGCGCTTGGCGTCGGCCTCGGCGTCGGCCTCGGCGTCGGACTTGACCGCCGGCTTGTCGCTCTCCTCGAAGTCCACCCGCTTGAGCTGCTTGTTCATCGACTTGAGCAGGAGCCAGGTGGCGACCGCGATCGCGGCGACCACCACGAATCCGAGCAGGCCGGGCGTGACCTTGCTCTCCTCGACCGCGAGCTGGAGCGCGAGCGGTGTCATGACGAACTACCTCCTGGATCGGAACCCCTTGTGAACAAGAGTGACACCCGATCGGCGGGACGTATGCACCGAGGGCCCGGAGAGATGCTCTCCGGGCCCTCGTTCGGGTCGTACCGCGGCCATCGAGGTCACCCCGAGGTACGCCGAGGTCACCCCGAGATACGCCGAGGTCCTCGCGACTCCGCCGGTCAGCTCCGCACGCCGACCCGCACACCCGCGAACAGGTCGTCCTCGGGCAGGTCCGTGTCCACCAGCGAGCGGACCAGTTCGTAGTCCTCGGTCGGCCACACCTCGCGCTGCACCGAGATCGGCACCCGGAACCAGAAGCCGTCCGGGTCCACCTGGGTGGCGTGCGCGATCAGCGCCCGGTCGCGGGTCTCGAACCAGTCGGCGCACGGGATGCGCGTGGTGATGTCCCGCTCGTCGCGGTCGCCCCAGCGCTCCAGCCACTCGCCGTAGGGCGACTCCAGGCCGCGGCTGAGCATGCCCTCGTGCAGCGCCTCGATCCGGGCCCGGGAGATGCCCTGGTTGTAATACAGCTTCAGCGGCTGCCACGGCTCACCGGAGTCCGGGTACGCGTCCGGGTCGCCCGCGGCGTCGAAGGCCACCATGGTGATCTTGTGCGTCTGGATGTGGTCGGGGTGCGGGTAGCCGCCGTTCTCGTCGTACGTGGTGATCACGTGCGGGCGAAACTCGCGGATCAGCCGGACCAGCGGCTCGGCCGCCTTGTCCACGTCCAGCACCGCGAAGCACCCGTCCGGAAGCGGCGGCAGCGGGTCGCCCTCGGGCAGCCCCGAGTCCTCCCAGCCCAGCCACGCCTGTTGCACGCCCAGGATCTCGCGCGCCGCGTCCATCTCCTTGCGGCGCACCTCGTGAATGTTGGCCTCGATCTCCGGATCGCCCTGGAGAGCGGGGTTGAGCACCGAGCCGCGTTCGCCGCCGGTACAGGTCGCGACGAGGACCTCGGCCCCCTCGGCGACATAGCGCGCCATGGTGGCCGCGCCCTTGCTCGACTCGTCGTCGGGGTGCGCGTGCACCGCCATCAGCCTCAGCCGATCGTCACTCACCGGAACGTCGCTCCTCATCCGTGCCCCGTGTCCCAGCCGCCGGGTCGTACCGCCGGGACCTGTCGAGGGCCGCTCTTGCACCGGACATATAGTGGCCGATAGATCTCGCTCGGGCACAAACCCGGGCCCGTCCCGCAGGAGACCCGGTGAGCGCAACGCCCGTCACCCGTTACGGCAAGGGCGCCACCCGAAACGACCGCAAGCTGCGGATCGCCTTCGCGGTCTTCATGGTCGTGCTCGTGGCCGGGACGGTGTGGATCGGCCTCGATGTGGCGAACCCCGGCGTACGCGGGTCTATTCCGAGTTTCAAGGTCACCTCGGATTCCTCGATCGAGGTCCAGGTGGAGATCCGCAAGGACGCCGACGAGGAAGCCGTCTGCGTGCTGCGCTCGCGCGATCAAAGCGGCGCCGAGGTGGGCCGCCGCGAACTGCGCTTCGCCAAGGGCGACAAGCACATCGAGCGCACCGAGACGCTCCAGACGGCGGGCCGGCCCAACACCGCCGAGCTGGAGGATTGTCACACCATCGGCTGACGGGCGGGTCGGCGCCGATCGCGGATCGGCCTCCCGAGTCGCTCGGCTGCGCGTGACTGCCCGAGACGTCGGGAGATTGTTACTCTCGAAGCTTCGTCCCCTCACGACCCGAGGTGTTCACACCGCGGACGGTGAGGGGGCGCTGGTATATGTGACACCTCTCTGTGCCGCCCGGGCCCGCCCCGACGGCCGGTCGGATCGCGTGTACCTCTTTCGTACGCACCGTGTACGCAACCCCGTCGCAGACCTACGAGGAGCACCCCGTGACCCAGACCAGCGAAAGCGTCACCTGGCTCACCCAGGAGGCGTACGACCGGCTCAAGGCCGAGCTGGAACACCTGTCGGGTCCCGCCCGTGCCGAAATCGCCGTGAAGATCGAAGAGGCCCGCCAGGAAGGCGACCTCAAGGAGAACGCGGGCTACCACGCGGCCAAGGAGGAGCAGGGCAAGCAGGAGCTGCGGATCCGCCAGCTCATCGGCCTGCTTCAGAACGCCAAGGTGGGCGAGGCCCCCGCGGACGACGGCGTGGTCGAGCCCGGCATGGTCGTCACCGTCGTCTTCAACGGCGACCACGACGACCCCACGACCTTCCTGCTCGGCTCGCGCGAGGACGCCGTGAGCGACGTGGACGTCTACTCGCCGCAGTCGCCGCTGGGCAAGGCGATCAACGGCAAGTCGGTCGGCCACAAGGCCACCTTCGCGCTGCCGAACGGCAAGAGCACCAGTGTCGAGGTCCTGGCGGCCAAGCCCTACAAGGGCTGAGCAACGACCCGAAGCGGCCCGGGCTCCCCGTATCCGGGGGCCGGGCCGCTTGCGCTCTTTCGAGCTTCGGGCGTTCGTACGGTCGGGCGATCGGTCAGGACACCGCGGAGCGGTACTTGCGCACCGACCAGGTGCGGAAGATTCCGATGATCACCACGGACCACAGCAGCGAAGCCCACACCGGGTGCTGCATGGGCCAGGCGTCCGACACCGCGTCCGCCCCCGGCGTGCCGAACAGCACCCGGGCGGCCTGCACGGTCGCGCTGAACGGGTTCCAGTAGGCGATGTGCTGGAGGAACGTGGGCAGCGTGGTCGGCGGTGCGAACGCGATGGACAGGAACGACAGCGGGAACAGCCAGATCAGGCCGCCGGACGTGGCCGCCTCGGGGGTGCGCACGGACAGGCCGATCAGCGCGCCGATCCAGGAGAACGCGTAACCCAGGAGCAGCAGCAGCGCGAGTCCGCCCAGGCCCTTGAGCAGCCCGTCGTGCATCCGCCAGCCGACGATCAGCGCACACATCACCATGACCACCATGGTGAGCGCGGTCTGCACGGCGTCGGCGATGGTGCGGCCCGTGAGCACCGCGCCGCGCGACATCGGCAACGAGCGGAACCGGTCCATGAGGCCCTTGTGCATGTCCTCGGCGATACCCGCACCCGCGCCGGCGGTGGCGAAGGTGACGGTCTGCGCGAAGATGCCCGCCATCACGTAGTCGCGGTAGGCGTTCTTGTCCTCGACGCCGGGGATGCCGATCGCGCCGCCGAAGACATAGGCGAACATCAGCACGAACATCACCGGCTGGATCATCCCGAAGATGATCATCTCCGGGATCCGCATCATCCGGATCAGGTTGCGTCGGGTCATCACGATGGAGTCGCGCGCCGACTGGGCCAGTCCGCCGCGCACCACTGGTGCGCCCGCGGGTGCCACGGGGGTCTTGGTCAGCACGGCCATCACTGCTTCACCGCCTCGACACGGCCGCGCTGCGGGCCGTCTTCGCTTGGGTTCTCGTCGTCGTCGCCGTTGTTGTCGTTGTTGTCGTTGTTGTCGTTGTTGTCGTTCTCGGACTCCGCGGCGTGCCCGGTGAGCGAGATGAACACGTCGTCCAGAGTGGGCCTGCGCAACCCGATGTCGTCGATCTCGATGCCACGCGCGTCGAGTTCGCGGATGATCTCGGCGAGCAGCTTGGCGCCGCCCGTGACCGGGACGGTGATCCGCCGCTGGAGCTTGACCACGCCCAACTCGCCCTTGCCGAACGAGGCGAGCATCTCGCTCGCGTCGGCCATCCGTGCCTCGTCGTGCACGACCACCTCGACCCGCTCGCCGCCGACCTTGGCCTTGAGCCGGTCGGCGGTGCCGCGCGCGATCACCTTGCCGTGGTCGACCACCGCGATGTCGTGGGCGAGGTAGTCGGCCTCCTCCAGGTATTGGGTGGTCAGCAGCAACGTGGTGCCGCCCGCGACGAGTTCCTCGATCACCCGCCACAACGCCATCCGGTTGCGCGGGTCCAGTCCGGTGGTCGGCTCGTCCATGAACATCACCGGCGGGCTGACCACGAGCGCCGCGGCCAGGTCCAGCCGGCGGCGCATGCCGCCCGAATAGGTCTTGGCGGGTCGATCGCTCGCCTCGGACAGGTCGAACTGGGAGAGCAGTTCGTCCGCCCGACGCTTGGCGTCGCGGCCGCTGAGCTGGTACAGCTCGCCGACCATCCGCAGGTTTTCCCGGCCGGTCAGGTACTCGTCCACGGCGGCGAACTGACCGGACAAGCCGATCGAGCGGCGGACCGCGTTGGGGTCCTTGAGCACGTCGTGACCGGCCACGACGGCTCGCCCCGAATCGGGTTTGAGCAACGTGGTCAGCACACGTACGCATGTCGTCTTGCCTGCGCCGTTCGGTCCGAGCAGACCCAGGACGGTGCCGGTGGGCACACTCACGTCCACGCCGTCCAGTGCTCGGACCGAGCCGAAGGTCTTGACCAGACCTTCGGCGACGATCGCTTCCTGCATATCGGTGGATCACTCCTCGTGCGGATGGGGCATGGGGGCGGGCCGATCGATTCAAACCTCCACCATGCGCCCAACACACCGAGTATGCGAACACTTTTCTCGAAAAGCGTAACTCTGTGTGCCCGAACGACGACGCTTCGGGGTATCCGTCGACGCGTCGGCGAACCCGCTCCGCCTCTCGGCCGCGCCCTCGGTGGGTAACATGGCTTGACGTTCCAGCCAAGCACACGACACCGACAATCGGCTGGACGGGCCGCCCGGCCGCCGCCTCCCGGCGCGGCTCAGCTCTTGCTGACCGCGTACCCCGCGCCGTACAGCGCCTCCACCACGGCCGCGCAGTGGCTGCGGCCCTTGGTCTCCAACTGCAGGTCCACATCCGCCTCGCCGACCCGCAGCGTCGCGTCGGTACGCACGTGCGACACCGCCGCGATGTTGGCGTCGGTCTCCGCCAACCGACCCAACAGGGTGGCCAGCGCGCCGGGGCTGTCGGGAATGCGCACCCGCAGCGACAGGTAGCGCCCGGCCGAGGCCAGACCGTGCCGGAGCACGCGGAGCATCAGCAGCGGGTCCACGTTGCCGCCGGACAGCACCGCCACCACCGGGCCCTCGATCGGCTCGCCGGTCTCCAGGAGTGCCGCCACCGACGCGGCGCCGGCGGGCTCGACCACCAGCTTGGCCCGCTCCATGCACAGCAGCAGGGCCTGCGACAGGGACTCCTCGCCGACCGTGCGGATGTCGTCCGCGTGCTCTCGGATCAGCGCGAACGGGACCTCGCCGGGGCGGCCGACCGCGATCCCGTCGGCCATCGTGCCGAACGAGGGCAGCGACACCGGCGCGCCGGCGGCCAGCGAGGGCGGGTACGCGGCAGCGGACGCCGCCTGCACGCCGATCACCTTGACGTCGGGGCGAAGTGCCTTGACCGCGACCGCGATTCCGGCCAACAGGCCACCACCGCCGGTGCCCACCAGGATGGTCTTGACCTCGGGGCACTGCTCCAGGATCTCCAGGCCGACGGTGCCCTGGCCCGCCACCACGTCGCGGTGGTCGAAGGGGTGGATGAACACCGCCCCGGTCTCGTCCGCGTACGCGCGCGCGGCGGTGAGCGCGTGCTCGACGTTGTCGCCGCCCAGGATCACCTCCGCGCCGTACGAGCGGGTCGCGGCCACCTTGGGCAGCGGCGCGCCGGCCGGCATGAACACCGTGGACGCGACGCCCAGGGTGCGGGCCGCGAGCGCGACGCCCTGGGCGTGGTTGCCGGCGCTCGCCGCGACCACGCCGCGGGCGCGCTCGGCCTCGGACAGACCCGCGATCCGCACGTACGCGCCGCGGATCTTGAAGGACCCGGTGCGCTGGAGGTTCTCGCACTTGAGGTGGACCGGCGTGCCGACGCGGTCGGTCAGTGCCCGACACGACCTGATCGGGGTCTCGCGAACGACGCCTTCCAGCATCTTTCGCGCGATCCGGATGTCGTGCAGGGTCACCGTGGCCGGGGCTGGGCTGCTCATACGCCGAGTGTCGCACCAACCGCCCCTGCGGATGCGTCGGGTCTGCTGCGGCTCCGGTGGTTCCGGGCGTTCAGGAGCCGGCCGGGGTACGGCTCTGTCGGCGCTCCATCGAGGCGTTGAAGCGGGTGAGCAGCTCGGTGAATCGCTCGCGATCGTCCAGGCTCCAACCGGCGCAGATCTCCGCCATCAGGCGCTGCCGCGCATGCCGGACCTGGTGCAGCCGGTCCCGGCCCTCGGCGGACAGTTCGAGCAGCACGGCGCGGCCGTCGTCGGGATTGGGCACCCGATCCACCAGGCCCTGTTCGACCAACGGGGTGACCTGCCGGGTCACCGTGGACGAGTCGATCGTCATCGCCTGTGCGAGCGCCTTGACGCCCATCGGGCCGCCCGTCTCCAGCCGGCCGAGCAGCAGGTAGGCCGCACGGTCCATCGAGTTGCGCAGTTCGCCGACGGCACCGAGCCGGGTCTGCTCGGCACGGCGCGCGAACAACGCCACCTCGTGCTGCAGGCGGTCGTAGAGCGGGTCGGCAGAGCCGGTGGGGTCGTCATGGGCCTGGTCCGGTGTCATCGCCGCTCGTTCGTCGATCGGATGTGGTGCTCCGAAGGATATTGCGCGGACCGGATCGGCGGGCCCCGACCGATCGATTCCACCCCGCTTTGGTGTCGGGCGTTCTACCGTGGCGACAACGGAGGGTTGTGCCTTCGTTGCCGGCCGGTGGGGGATCGTCGACGGCGACAAGTGGCAAGGGCGACATGTCGTCATACGCGACTACCCGAACAGGTGTGGGGCAGCAACTACAGAGAGCGGCGACGGCAACGGGCCGGCCCCGGGGGCACCCGCTCGGCGGATCTGCGGGAGGGACCGTGCACAGGCGCGATGCTCGCGAGTTCGATCTCTTCGTCCATACCGTCGGCACCCGACTGTTGCAGGCCGCCGACCTGCTCACCGGCGACCGACAACGCGCCGAGCGCCGGGTCGAACGGGCCTTGGCGCATACGTGTGTGCACTGGAGCAGGCTGCCCGACCAGGATCCGGTCCGCATCGCGTGGCGTGCGCTGATGGCCGGATACCTGGACCCGTGGCGACCGGGACCACGCGGCCATCGGAGCGAACTCCCAGGCGAGGGAGAGCCGTTCACAACCCTGGACCGCCTCGGCCGGGTCGAGCGGGCCACCGTGGTGCTGCGTCTGTACGCCCGCTTGGACGAGTACGACGCGGCCGAGGCGCTGGGGCTGCCGATCGAGACCGTGGCCGGGGCGTGGCGGCGCGGGATGGCCGAGGTGCTGGCCGGCGGCACGCTGTCGCACCCGCACCCGCGCCCGCAGCCGCGGCCGGTCGCGAGCGCGGAAGCGATCCGATGAGCGTGAGCGCACCGACGCCGGGGGCGGCGGCGGACCCGGAGGAGATACCCCAGCCGCCGGAGTTCCCGTATCGGCCGCTGCCCGCAAACCTGGCCCGGCGGGTGCGACGGCGGGCGTCCCTGCGCCGACTGCGGCACCTGCTCGGGTCGGCGCTGTTGGCCGGCGCGGCGGTCGGCGGGTTGTGGCTGGCCACTCCCGGGACCGGCGGCGGAGGCGGATTGCCGCCGGCACCGCCGGACCCGACACCGCTGTGGCCGGTCGAGCACGACGAGCCGCCTTCGCCGCGCACCGACGTCGGGCTCGGCGGTTCGGTGTGGATCGACAACGCGGGACCCGAGCGCGGTTCGTCGTGGTGTCTGGGCAGCGTGGCCGAGCCGAGCGAGACGACCGAGCCGGGCGCGCCGACCTGCCGCTTCCTGCCGGCTCCCGGCCGGCTGGACACGACGGCCCTGGATCCGGGCGTGTACGCGCCGACCGGGCTACGCCTGGTGGTCGCGATCCTGATCGGCCAGAGCATGCCCGCCCCGGCGGTACGCGGCGAACTGCGCGAGCCGACCGGCGCCCGACAGATGCGCCTGGACCGCCCGCCCGGCCTCCCCGGCGTCGCCTACCTGTGGGCCTTCACCACCGAGACCCCGATCTCGATCACCATCTACGACGAGGCGGGCAACCTGGTGAGCGCGTGCTCGGCGTGCACGGAGACGACGCGTTAGCCCAGGCAACCATCCCGCGGCTCGCGAAGGCTCGCGTCGAGCGCCGGGCGAGCCGATCTCGGCCCGTCAGCCGATCTCGGCCCGTTCGGCGCTCGAGCACGCCGGACCCGCGGGCCGGCCCCGCCGCGCAAGCCGCGGGGACCTCAGCCCAGGGCCCTTTCCAGGTCTGCCAGCAGGTCGTCGGCGGACTCGATGCCGACGGACAGACGGACCAGGTCGCCGGGCACCTCCAGCGGCGAGCCGGCCGCCGAGGCGTGGGTCATCCGGCCCGGGTGCTCGATCAGCGACTCGACGCCGCCGAGCGACTCGCCCAGGATGAACAACTCGGTCCGGTTGCACACCTGTACGGCGGCCTCCTCGCCACCGTTCACCCGGAACGACACCATGCCGCCGAACGCCTTCATCTGCTTGACCGCGACGTCGTGTCCCGAGTGCCCGGGCAGCCCGGGATACAGCACCTCGCTCACCCGCGGGTGACGCGACAGCAGGTCCACGATCCGCTCGGCGTTCGCGCAGTGCCGGTCCATCCGGACCCCGAGGGTTTTCAGACCGCGCAGCGTCAACCACGCGTCGAACGGCGCGGGTACCGCGCCCATCGCGTTCTGGTGGAAGACCAACTCGGCGGCCAACTCCGCGTTGTTCACCACGAGCGCGCCGCCGATGACGTCGGAGTGCCCGCCCATGTACTTCGTCGTCGAGTGCACGACGACGTCGGCGCCCAGAGTCAGCGGCTGCTGGAGGTATGGCGAGGCGAACGTGTTGTCCACCACGAGGAGCGCGCCCGCGTCGTGCGCGACGCCCGCCAGCGCGGCGATGTCCGCGACGCCGAGCAGCGGGTTGCTCGGCGTCTCACACCACACGAGCCGGGTGACGCCCGGCCGGATCGCGGCGCGCACCGCGTCGAGGTCGCCGGCGTGCGCGGGGGTGTACTCGATGCCCCACCGGGAGGCGACCTTCGCGAACAGTCGGAAGGTGCCGCCGTAGGCGTCGTCCGGGATCACCGCGTGGTCGCCGGGGGCGCACAGGGAGCGCAGCAGGCAATCCTCGGCGGCCAGGCCGGACGCGAAGGTCAGTGCCCTGGTGCCGTCCTCCAGGGCCGCGATGCATTCCTCGAGCGCGGTACGGGTCGGGTTGCCGGAACGGCTGTACTCGTAGCCGCCGCGCAGCCCGCCGACGCCGTCCTGCTTGTACGTGGACACCTGGTAGATCGGCGGAACCACGGCCCCGGTCAGCGGGTCGGGTTCCTGCCCGGCATGGATCGCCAGGGTCTCAAAGCCGTGCGATTGGGTCATGACCGGAACGTTAGTCGCCCGAGCGGGCGGCCGCTCCCACGTCACTCGCGCGGAAGTGCGCATCGAGGGGCGGCCGGACCGCAGTCCGCCGGACGCGAACGCCGGACGGGCCGGAGACGACCTCGGACGCGGCTACCGGCGCACCAGCCGGTCCAGCATCAGGCGGGCCGCCTGGGTGGTGCGGGTGCGTACGTCGGGCATGCGGTCGGCGGTGGGGGCGCTGAAGTAGGACGACATCACGACGGTGTCCTTGCGCAGTGTCAACACGACGTACGGGTACGGCCCGCCGCCGCCCTTGGGGTACATCAGGCCCTCCTCGGCGAACGCCTCGTCCGCCTCGGCGAAGGTGGGCTGCGCGGCGCCGGGGGTGTCCTTGGCCTGGGTGCCGTCCGTGTAGGTCCGGGTCGGACAACGATCCTCGACCTGGTGCGCGTTCTGCACCTGCTCGTGCGCGCCGCGCACGTCCTTGTGCACGATCACGGTGGTGCTGCCGCTGGAGAGCACCGACGCCTGCGCGGTCTCCGGCAGTTGAATCTGGCGCACCCACTGGCCGACGATGCTCGCCGGCAGCGGCACGTTCTGCTGCGTGCAGTCGGCGGCGTAGTCCGTCCAGGTCTCGCCGGCGAACTCGTACGTGCTCTGCCTGGCGAAGCCGCTCCCCCAGTCCTCCGGCGTGAGGGCGAGCGACGCGGCCAGGGCCTGTGCCTGCTCCGGGGTACGGCTCGGCGGCGCCGACGTGCCGGTCGGGCGGGTCGTGGTGGTGGTGGTCGGGCCGGGGCCCTTGGCCACCGGGGCGGTGCCGGTGGGTGACGCGTTCGGGTTGATCGCGAACGGGTCGCCGCCGCCGTCGGCGCAGCCCGCGAGCAGCAGGACGCCGAGAACCGGACCGATCGCGCGAACCACCGCTCTGCCTGTGCCGTACATGCCGATGCCCCCCGTAGGCGTGAAGCCCCATGGTAATCAGCGGGCTCGCGCGGGGTCAGCGCAGTTGCACCCGGGTTCGCGCGACCATCTTGGCCAGCGCGTCGATGGCCTGGTTCTTGGCAGACTCGAAGGTCTTGTCGCCCCGGTCCACGACCGCGGCGGTGAGCACCATCTGGCCTTGACGGGCCGTCACCCACACGTACTGGAACGGCGGTCCGCCACCCCTGCCGAACCACTGGGCGCGCGCCACGTGCACCTCGTCGATGCCCGGCACGGTCAGGTCGAAGACCTGGATGCCGTTCAACTTCTCGTCTCCGGCGAGCACCTGGTTCGGGCAGCGCCGTCCGTCGGCGATCGCGGCCCGCATGTCGGTCTGCGCCGCGGCGGTATCGGCGTACACGGTCGCGGAGGACGTCGCGAGCGTCTTGCTGAGGTTGTCCGCGCTCGGTTGGCCGTCCGGGATGTAGACGTAGCGCGCCATGGTCGCGAGCGCGCCCGGCACGGTGCCCTGGACGACCTGCTTGCAGTCGGTGCCGGTGATCACCCGATCGAGGCCGCCGTACTCGTAGCTGCGCTCCTGGGGGACGTAGGTCGGGCCCCAGTCCTTGGGCACCAGCGCGACCGTCGCGACCAGCGTCTTGGCCTGCGCGGTGGTGAGTGGGACGTCGGCGCGCGTGGTCGCGGTGGGGCTCGGCGGAGCGCTGGTCACCGGCGGCTCGGGGGTGACCGGGTCCGGCGACGGCGGCGGAGGCGGCTCGGTGGTCTGATCCCGACTCGCGCTCGCGGTGGGCGAGTCGGTCGCCCCCAGGCCGAACGGACCGTCCTTGGAGGAGCCACCCTGACACCCGACCACGAGCGTGCCGCTCACGATCAGGGCCGCCCCCGCCGCCATCACCCGCATCATGGAATGCCCCCGCTTTCCGCACACGTCGCCTCGACAACCATTGAAGCCGGTGGCGCGGGCTCCCGGGCGCGAACGCACGTACTGCGGCGCCCCTTTCGGCGCCGTCCGCGAAATCCGCACGCGCGCCGTCCGACTCCGACCCGGGTCTACGCGGATTCCCTGTGAGTTGTATGGGAGTTCGATCGGCGGGCGGCACCTCGGGACCCGCCGACCGCTTTTTGCGTGATCCGTGCTATTTGCCGTAGTAGTACCGGCAGGCAGCGATCCGAATGTGGTCGTCCGCGATCTTGTGGACGAGGCGGTGTTCGTCGGTGATCCGGCGCGACCGGTAGCCCCGGAAGCCGGGCGAGTCCCCCGGCACCTCGACCAACCTTCCGTAATGACATGATTTATTCGTCTTGCGGAGGTGGGATCTTGTTCGGCGGCTCCAGCCGCTTCAGCGGCTCCAGTGAATCGAGTGCGCCCAACCGGCGGGCCGAGCCCGTGCAGCGGCTGTTGTTCGGTGGCGTGTACGGAACGGTGCTGGCCAGCGCGATGGCCGCTGCCCTGGCACAGGACGGCGGGGTATCCAATCCCGGCTACGACGCGCTGTGGGTACTGCTCGCGGCGCTGGCGTCGGCCGCGGCGCACGGCTACGCGCATGCCATCGCACACCGCACCGCCGACCCCACGACGGTCGCCGCGAGCACCGCGCGGTCCGTACTGACCGAGTGGCCCCTGGTCGCGGCGGTACTGCCGACGGTGGCGGCGCTGCTCGGCGCGCACGCGAGATGGTGGGGCGAGGAGCCCGCGATCGAGGTGGTGCTGCTCCTGAATACGGCGACCCTGTTCGGCTGGGGCCTGTCCGCGGCCCGGGTGGCCGGCCGGAGCTGGGCCGCGGCCTGCCGGGTCGGCGGGGTGGACATGCTGCTCGGCCTGTTCATCGTGGGGGCCAACACACTGAGCAAGTAGCCCCGAAGGCCGCGCCGGCGAGACACGGTCGGTGTGCGAGGTCGAGCGCGCCAGGAGCGCGCTGCGACGATGCATCGACCAGGCTCATACAGCCGACGACGGTGGGGGGTGGAGCATGACCGGGCGCAGTGACCGGCAGCAGATCCGCTCACGGCGGATGACGGAGGCCGGTGCGGAGGAGGCCTACGAGGCGGCTCGGATCGCGTTCGAGCTCGGGCGCAGCCCCACCATCCAGGTTCCAAAGCGCCTGGCCAAGGCGCCGGATGTCGAGTCGATGGTCCGCTTGGCGCCGCATACGGCGGCCTGACCGGCGTTCGCCGTCGTCCCCGAGTGTGGGTCGTGATGGTCCCCGTCTTGTCGTGGGCCGGGTGCTGTGCCATATATGTCTAGACCAATTACTCTCGGTGGAGAGAGGCATCGTGGCGCGACGGATGGCTTGGATCGGCTTGTCGGGGTTGGCCGTTGCGCTTGTGGTGGCGGGATGTTCCAAGGACGCGCGGGACACCACGGCGCCGGCGGTGCCCGGTGAGGTCAGTGCGCTCGCGTCGAGTTCGGTGTCGGTGCACGTGATGTGGCGCGCCGATCCGGACGTCGCGGTGTTCGAGGTGTATCGCGGGGACGCGAAAGTGCTGGACGTGATCGGCGGGCGGCACATGGTGGATGTCGGCGGGCTGACTCCGGAAACCGCGTACGCGTTCTCCGTACGGGCGCGGGACCGGGCCGGGAACGTGTCGCCGGCGAGCGCGTCGGTGCCGGCCACGACGTTGTCCGTGGCCCGGGGCGAACGGGTGCCGCCGACCGCCCCGCGCGACGTGCGCGGGCAGGCCCGGGGGGCCGGCGGCGCGACGCTGGCCTGGGAGGCCGCCACGGACGACGTGGGGGTGAGCGCGTACGACATCTGGCAGGCCGGCGTGCGGGTGCACAGCGTCGCCGGGGATCTGACCACGGCGGTGGTCACCGGCCTGCGACCGGGCACCGAGTACAGCTTCACCGTCACCGCTCGCGACGCGGCGGACAACAAGTCACCGGAGAGCAACGCGGTGACCGTGGTCACCGAGCAGGGCGCCGGGGACGGTCGCGACACCGCGCCGACCGGGCTGCGGGCGGTGTCTCGGATCGCGGTGGACGGCACGTACGTGGACCTGAGTTGGACGCCACCGGATGTCGACGGGACGGTCGCGAGCTACGAGGTGTACCTGGACGGGAAGTTCCTGACCACGGTGATGTGGGGCGTGGCACCGCCGCCCGGGACGGCGCAGTACAGCCTTCCGCTGGGTGACCGGCCGGTGGGCGGACATGTGCTGAAGATCCGCGGCCGGTTGCCGGACGGCAAGTGGGGCGCCTTCTCCGCCGACCTGACCCTGACGAACGCGCCGTCGGCTTCGGACCCGGCGACGACCACGACGGCACCGACCGGGCCGGGCGGCTCCTGAGGACCGGGTCCCGAGAGCCGGCCCGGGCGGCCGGGGGAGCGTCAGCGCGAGCGCGAGGCGCGGGTCGCGCGGGCGGACCTGGTGGAGCCGGTCGGGTTCTCCGGGACGGTCGGCATCGCCGAGCGCGGGGCGCGCGCCGCGCGACCGCTCGGCTTGGCGACCGGGCCGATCTCGCGGGTCAGCCACAGGCAGATGACGTTGACGACGTAGTTGAGCTCGGCCTTGTCCAGCGGCCGGCCCTTGGGGATGGCGTGCAGTTCTTCGAGGCAGCCTCGGCAGCACGTGCCGGTGGCGTGCTGGGCGACGAACACCGGATGGCCGCGGTACGGGGTCTGTCGGCCGTCCTTGCTGGGCTTCGCGGGACCCAGGCGCCGCGCGACCAGGTCGTACGCGTACCAGCGCACGCCGGATTCGCCCAGCGTCAGGGCGACCGTGCGCTCCCGGCCGGGCAGGTGGAACTTGGCGCGGGACGGGAGCTTGCCGATCGCGTCCAGGCGGGCGTCGAGCGGCTCGGGCCTGGCGCCCTTGGAGGTCTTGGTTGTCATATCGCCTCCAACGGTAACCCGTCCGGCTCAGCCCAGGTACTTGTGGAAGAGCGTGCTGGATCGCAGTACGCCCGACGGGTCCGCGGCATAGGCCGGGATGGCGCCCGACTCGATCCAGCCGGCGCTCTTGTACAAGTGCTCCGCGCCGCTGCCGGTCCGAGTGTCCAGGGTGAGCAGGCTGCGGCCCGCCGACGCTGCGAACTGCTCTGCCGTGGACAGGAGTTCGCGGGCGAGTCCGTTGCCTCGGGCGCGTCGGTGGACCAGCAGCCGGGACACCGAGGCGCGATGCCGGCTGTCCGGCATGCCGGCGAATCGGAGCTGGATGGTCCCGGTGACGCCTTGGTGGTCCGAGGTCACCCACACCACGCTGCGATTGCTGCGTATCTCGGTCCCCTGGGCGGCCCACCACTCGGCGGCCGCGTCGATCGGCAACGGCGCGAGGAATCCGACCCCGGCCCCGTCCTCGACCGCGTCCACGAGCAGCGCGGCCAGACCGGGGGTGTACGTGACGAGATCGATCGCGGAAAGCCGGACGGGCGTTGTCATACAACCATTCTCGCGCGCGTCCCTCGAAGCCCGGACGGGGGCGGTCAGTGGGCGCGGTCGTAGGTTTCGCGGTTGTCGAGGATCTCGGCGACGTGTGCCTCCCCGGCCCGGTCCCGGACGGCCCGGTGGGTGTCGATGAGGCTTTCGCCGAGCGGGGTCGGCGAGTATTCGTTGCGCGGCGGGGCCTCGGACACGAGCGAGGCTCGGGGCTCGGCACGCAGGGTGTGGGGCTCGGAACAGTTCGGGGCTCGGAGACGTGGTGTACCCGGACCGGACGCCCGCCCTCAGCCTCGCTCCAGAAATCGCAATACCGCGAGCACCCGCCGGTGGTCGCCGTCGGCGAGAGGCAGGGCCGGCTTGGCCAGGATGTTGTTGATGTGCATGGCGACCGCACTCTCGCCGATCACCGGTTGCGCCGCGATGCCGGCGTTGGATCGGCCCTCCGCACAGTCCGAGCACTTCCCGAACGAGGGTGAATCCAGTGCCACCACACTGCCGAAACGCCACTCGGCGCGGAACCCGGGAAGGGGATCCGCGCCGAGTGGCGTTCGGGCTCGATGGTTAGACCAGGGCCGGTTCGCGCTGCTCCGACGCGGGCGAGGCCGATGTCTCGGTGAACTGGTTCTCCCGGGCCCGCTTCGGCAGCAGGAAGCCCAGGGCGAAGGCCACCGCCGTCAGCCCGAGGGCCAGCAGCGTCGTGCGCTTGACCGCGTCGACCGAGGAGCGGGTGTGCGTGTCGGCGCCCGCCTTCGCGACCGCCGCGGCGGAGGCCGGGGTGACCGGGATGCTCGTGCAGCTCGCCGGGAGCCGGTCCGGGTCGGTGGCGTTCTCCCGGGCGTCCACGCACGCCCGCAGCCCGGCCACGATAGCGTCCTGCGTATTCGCCGGAACGCCCGCCGCGGTCAGCTCGGTGCGCAGCCTCGGTGCCGCGTTCACGTCGAAGTTGTGGGTGGCCTGCGCGCCGATCACCCCGAAGAACACCGTGCCCAGGATCGCGATGCCCAGCGAGGCGCCGAGCTGCTGGAGGGATTCGAGCGCCCCGGACGCCGAGCCGACCTCGTGGTCCTCGACCTCGCCCATGATGATGTCGAAGACCGGTACGAAGATCATCCCCATGCCGAGCCCGAACAGCGCCAGCGGAGCGAGCAGGTCGCCGGTGCCGACGCCCACCCCGGCGTCCGCGAAGACCAGGTACATCCAGGCGATGCCCGCCGCCATCACGCTCAACCCGATGTGCAGGATGCGCCGGCCCAGCTTGCCCATCACCACGCCGCTCAAGCCGGACCCGACGAACGCGCCGAGCGCCCACGCGCCCATCGTCAGGCTCGCCCGGGTCGGGCTGTAGCCCAGGCCGAGCTGGAGGAACAGGCCGATCGCCATCGAGATCCCGACGATCGCGCCGAAGAACACCATCACGAAGCCGACGCCCGAGGCGTACGACCGGCGTCGGAACACGCCGAGCTTGATCAGCGGCACCCGTCCCGCCGCCTCGCGCCGCAGCTGGTACACCGCGAAGCCGGCCAACACCGGCAGCGACGCCGCGCACTCGACCAACGACCAGACCGGCCAGCCCAGTTCGCGTCCCTGGACGAGCGGGTGCACGAGCATGAAGGTACCGACGCCAGCGAGCACCATGCCCAGCACGTCGAGCCGGCCACCGGCCTCGCTCGGCGGCGCCTTCGGCAACATCCGCCAGCCGATCAGCAGCGCGAACGCGCCCAGCGGAACGTTGATCAGGAAGATCATCCGCCACCCGGTGCCGAACAGGTCACCGTCCACGAGCACACCCGCGACGATCGGCCCCAGCACCGTGGACAACCCGATCGCCGGGCCGAACACCGCGAACGCCTTGCCGATCTCGGCCGGCGGGAACAGGTCCCGGATCAGGCCGAACGTCTGCGGGATCATCAGCGCGCCCAGCAACCCCTGGAGCACCCGCGCGACGATCAGCGTCTCCGGCGACCAGGCGACCGCGCAGGCCACCGAGAGCACCACGAAGCCGACCACGCCGACCATCAGCATGAACTTGCGGCCGTACATGTCGCCGAGCCGCGCGCCGGTGAGCAGGCCCACCGCGAGCGCGAGCGTGTAACCGGCCGCGATCCACTGGAGACTGGCGTAACTGCCTCCCAGATCCCGGCGGATCGCGGGCGCCGCGACGCCCACCACGCTGGAGTCGAGCAGGTTCATCAAGGTGGCGGCCAGCACCGCCAGAAGTCCGAGCCAGCGCTGCTTGGGGCCTACGGAGGACTGGGAGATCGGGGTTGCGAGGGTCTTCTCGCCGCTGTTTTCCACGTCTTCGAATCTAAATGTAAATCAGGCAAGAATCGTTCCTGTTCGAGCGACCCGAGCCGGCAGACTTCGGCTCATGCTGGAAACCTCAGCGCGACTTTTGCGCATGCTCTCGCTCATGCAGACGCGGCCCGACTGGACCGGCCCCGAACTCGCCGAACGACTCGGCGTGAGCGGGCGCACGGTCCGCTACGACATCGAGCGGCTGCGCAGCCTGGGCTACCCGGTGCACGCGCGGCGCGGCGTGGTCGGCGGCTATCGACTCGGCGCGGGCAAGGCGCTTCCGCCGCTGCTGCTGGACGACGAGGAGGCGGTCAGCGTGGTGGTCGGCCTGCGGATCGCCGCCGGCAGCGTCGTGGACGGCATGGACGAGGCGATGCTGCGCGCGCTCACCAAGCTCGACCAGGTGCTGCCGTCCCGGCTGCACCGCCGGGTCAAGGCGCTGCAGAAGTACACCGTCCCGGTCCGCTCGACCGGTCCGGCCGTGGACATGGATGTGATGACCGTACTGGCCGGCGCCTGCCGCGACCACGAGCAACTGCGCTTCGGGTACAGCTCGCACGAGGGCAAGGAGACCTCACGGGTGGTCGAGCCCTATCGGCTCGTGCACCGGATGGGCCGCTGGTACTTGGTCGCGTGGGACATCAAGCGCGAGGACTGGCGCACCTTCCGGATGGACCGGATCACCCCGCGCCCACCGCACGGCCCCCGCTTCACGCCGCGCGAACTGCCCGCCGACGGCGACGTGGCGGCCTTCGTGAACCAGGGCGTGGAGAGCGTGCGCGGACAGGTCCGGGCCCGGGTGCTGGTGCGCGCGCCGATCGCCTCGGTGGCCGATCGGGTACCGCCGGCCTTCGGCTCGTTCGCGGTGGTCGACGACGACACCTGCGTATTCGAGACCGGTGCGTCCAGCATCGAGAACCTGGCCGTCTACATCAGCCTGCTGGACGCCGACTTCGAGGTCGAGGACCCGCCCGAACTGGTCGCCTACATCCGCCGGTTGGCCCACCGGTACGCGGGCGCGACACCGAGCACCGACGCGGCCGACACCGCCCGCCCCGGGTCCACCGGGACCGCCGGGCGCACGGGCGACGAAGCCGCCGCCGTCGGCCCCGCGCGCTGAGACACGACAGCGCCCCCGACCCCTTCGGCACGAGGGGATCGGGGGCGCCGGTCGAGTGGGAGCGTCAGACCGAGACCGGTTCGCGCTCCGACGTCTTCTGGAGCGGGACGCTCGGCGTGGCCGGTTCGTCCGGGGCTTCCAGATCACGCGGGTTGTTGTACATCTCCAGGTCCAGCGTCTTCTCCCGGGCGGAGACCAGGATCGGCACCACAACTTGCCCGGCCACGTTCGTGGCGGTGCGGATCATGTCCAGGATCGGGTCGATCGCCAGCAGCAGCGCCACGCCCGCGAGCGGCAGGTTCACCGTGCTGAGCGTGAGGGTCAGCATGATGATCGCGCCGGTGAGACCGGCGGTGGCCGCCGAGCCGATCACCGAGACGAACGCGATCAGCAGGTATTCCTTGATGCCCAGGTTCACGCCGTAGACCTCGGCCACGAAGATCGCGGCGATCGCCGGGTAGATCGCGGCGCAACCGTCCATCTTCGTGGTGGCGCCGAACGGCACCGCGAACGAGGCGTAGTCCTTCGGGACGCCGAGGCGCTCGGTGACCTTCTGGGTGACCGGCATGGTGCCGACCGAGGAGCGCGAGACGAACGCGAGCTGGATGGCCGGCCACGCGCCCTTGAAGTAGTTCAGCGGGTTGACCTTGCCGACCAGCGCGAGCAGCAGCGGGTAGACCACGAACATCACCAGCGCGCAACCGATGTAGATGTCGGCGGTGAACGTGCCCAGCGGCTTGATCAGGTCCCAGCCGTAGGTGGCGACCGAGGTGCCGATCAGACCCAGCGTGCCCAGCGGGGACAGCTTGATCACCCACCACAGCGCCTTCTGGATGATCTCCAGGACCAGTTCGGCGCCCTTGACCAGCGGTTCGGCCTTGGCGCCGACCGACAGGATCGCGGAGCCGAGCACGACCGCCAGGAAGACGATCTGCAGGACCTTGACCTCGGAGAACGCGGTGACGATGTTCGTCGGGATGATGCCGGTGAGGAAGTCGAGCCAGTCGCCGTTGGTCTTCGGCGCCTTGCCCGGGTCGGCCGGCAGCTTGAAGCCGTCACCCGGGTTGGTGACCAGACCGATGGTGAGACCGATCGCGACCGCGATCAGCGACGTGATCAGGAACCACAGCAGGGTGCGCGCGGCCAGCCGCGCGGCGTTGTTGACGTTGCGCAGGTTGACGACGCTGACCAGGATCGCGGTGAACACCAGCGGCGGTACGGCCAGCTTGAGCAGCTGGACGAAGATCGTGCCGATCTGGTCGAGCGTCTCGGTCAGCCACGAGACGCTGTACTCCTTGGCGATGAAGCCGAGGACCACACCGAGCACGAGGCCGGCGGCTATCTGGGCCCAGAAGGGAGTTCTCTTCAGGGACTTGAGTGAATCGACAGCAGACAAGGCAGGGCTCCTGAACGGGCACCGTGGGGGACGGGGGTGGCGGTACGGAGCGGCCGCCGACCTGCGCATCAATAGGCACACGAGTGCCCGCAGGGAGAACTACGAAGAAGCGATACTTCGCGCAGAACGGCCGCAGATGGCCGACGTGCGGGCGGTCGGGGCGACGAGCGTGAAGGCGTCAGCCCGGCAGGGGCACGGCGGCGATCAGCCGCAACACAGCGCGGTGGCGCAACGGCCCAGGTCGACGTGACGACGGGACACGAGCGGGAAACCCACCGCCGCGTGCGTCATCTGCGTGTCGCCTGCACCAATCATGGGAGCGAGAATAGCCACACCAAACCGATAAACGCAAAGAATTACGGAACGGACACCGACGGACACCGCCGGCCACACCTCGCTTAAGGCGCTTCTTCCCCGGCGCCCGTGCGGCCGCCGAAACCCACGAGACCCGCGACACCCACGAGATCCAGAGATCCAGAGATCCAGAGATCCGCGAGACCCGCCGGACCTACGAGACCGCGAGACCCTCGAAGCCTACGAGCCCTACGAAGCCCAGCGGCTCAGGAGGCTTCCTTGGCGATCCGGGTGACCGGGGCCACCGCCTCGTCCTCCGCGCGATTGTCCTCGGCGATCCGCTGCTTCGCCCGCTGCAACCGCTCGTACAGCGCCTCGGACATCGCGTCCCGCTCCGCGTTCAGGAACCGGTAGCTGATCACCGCCGACCCCGCCGCCGCGATGGCGATCGCGATGAAGACGTTCCCGCGGCCGTTCAGGTCGAAGAACCCGAACCCGACCATGACCACGGCGAACAGCGCGGCGAAGATGCCGAGCCGGTAGAGCGAGTAACGCAGCGCGGGATTCGACATGGTCACCTTCGGTTTCCCTGGCCAGAGCTGTACGAGTGGCGGCGGACGCGAGTCGAGCCGTCCCCTCCAGTCAAGCATCCCGTATTCGGATGGCGGAGACGGGCCCCGCCCCGAAGGCCGGCCGGTCCCGTCCCGAGCCGGATCACGGGCCGAGCCCGTGGATCCCATCCAGGATCATGTTCTCCCAATAGCTGCCCGGCTCGGCCCACGCGAGCGGATCGACCGAGGACAGCAGCTCGACCACGATCGACTCCCACACGTCGTGAATGCCGATTCCGAACCGCTCGCCCTGTCGGTGCATCCGTCCGATCACCCACATGGTGAAGGCGAGCGTGGCCAGGTCGGTGTTGAGCGTGTCCATTTCCGGCTCGTCGCCACCGGTGTACCAGCGCCGGACCACACCGGTACGGCCGTCCACGAGCAGGTCGCCGTCCTCGCTGACATAGCCGAGCACGACCAGGTGCTCCGCGTCCGCCGGCGGCTCCGGCTCGTCGTCCCAGTCCGCCCGGCGCTCGGCGATCAACTCGGCCAGGGTCGGCAGCGGCTTGCCGTCGCTGCGCATGTCCAGGTACGCCCACGCGTCGATCAGCCCGATGTCGAGCAGGAAGCGCCGGGTCGGCTCGTGCGTGATCGCGGCGGGCAACTGCCGTTCGCGGTAGCCGGAGAACTCGTTCTCGTACACCAGGTCGAGCATCGCGGGGGTGATCCGCACCGCCAGGCCCTCCCCCGGCACCGCCGCCCGGCGCAGTTGCCACAGCGCGAAGGACGTGTGCCAGAACGAGTGCCCCGGGTCCAGCTCGGGTTCGGTCTCGCCGAGCAGATCGATCAGGTCCTCGCCGGTGCGCACCGGGCCGCGGCCGGTACGGATCGCCTCCACCAGGCCGGCGTTGCGCACCAGGGTGGACACGTCCATCGAGATCGGCACGGGGTCACCGAATCGCTCCTCGCCGAAGACCCGACCGGTCGCGCCGTCGAGCAGCACCGCCCGGGCCGAGGTGCGCGGCGAGCCGTACGTGCCGAGCACGATCAGCCCGTCCCGGACGCCGCCCGGATCGAACCGGATCAAGGCGGCCTCGCGCGGCAGACCCACCTCGGCCAGGAAGCGCCGGGTGGGCTCGTGCCCGATCCCGGGCAGGTCGTGCCGGACCACCTCGCCGAACCACTCCTCGGCGTCCTGCGCGGTGATCGCGATCCGCAACGCGTCAGGCATACAGCAGACCTCCCGGCTCGTCGTCGAACATGTTCGGCCAGTACGCGGCCGGACCGCGGACCGCGAGCGGATCCACGGTGCCGAGCACGGCGGTCATGATCGTGGCCAGGCCGTCGTAGTCGTCGGTGATCGCGAACTCGCGGTCCCAGACCCGCACCCGCGCCACCATCCACTGCGCGAAGGCGAGCGTGGACAGGTCGGTGTTGACCGGGCACCGCTCTGCCGGCTCGTCCGGGTAGTGGGCGTACACCCGGCCGGTGAGGCCGTCCACGACCAGGTCGGCCTCGATCAGGGGCAGCGCGCCGAGCCGCACCGGGCGCCACACGTCCGGCGCGTCCGGGTACGGCTCGTCCTCGAACTCCTCCGACGTCGCGACCCACAGCGGACGATCCTCGTCCAACACCAGCGGAAGGGCGTCGATCAGCCCGACATCACGCAGGAAGCGCAGCGAAGGAGCATGGGAACGGAGCACCTCGGGGATGTTCCCCTCGGGAATCCGCGCCACCCGCTCCGCACCCGAATCCGCAGCCAAAGCCTCGTGGGTGAACTCCAGGCACAGCCCGTCCCGGCCGGGTTCGACCGCGTGCAGCAGCGGCCACACCAGCAGTGCGGCCCGCCAGAAGGCGCACACGTCCGGGTCCGAGTCCAAAACCCTCGGCTCGTATCCGCGCACTCGGGCCAAGGCCGCGCGCGACGCCTCGACGGGATCGCACCGGCCGCCGGTCCCGATCCCGGTGCCGGTCCCGGTCCGCAACGACTCGACCTCGCGCAGCAGTCGGCCGAACGTGTCCAGCCCGCCGGCGAGCAGTGTGCGGTCGGCGAGTTCCGAGTAGACCCGTCCGGTGGCCGGTTCGAGCACGATCACCCGGGGCGCGAACCACGCGAACTCGCCGAGCGCGAGCATCCCGTCGGGTCGCTCGCGCGGCTCGGGGTACAGGCGCAGCAGGGCCGCCTCGGCCGACGATTCCGCCTCCCGCAGGAAGGCGACGACCTCATCGCGCGTGACGGCCCCCATTCGGCACTCCCCCGTTACCGATCGACTTCGACCACGCCGGTGGTCACAGCTTCATCGGCTGCGGCGTGTCGCGCCGGGCCGGGTCCGGGCCCTCGTACTCGCGCAGCGTCTCGTAGCGGGTGTTGCGCTCGACCGGACGAAAGCCCGCGTCCCGGATGAGTTCGAGCAGGTCGTCGCGGGTCATCTTGTTCGGCGTGCCGAAGTCGTCCGCGTCGTGCGTGATCTTGTACTCCACGACCGAGCCGTCCAGGTCGTCCGCGCCGTGGTTGAGCGCGAGTTGCGCGGTGGCCAGGCCGTGCATGACCCAGAAGCACTTCACGTGCGGAACGTTGTCGAACATCAGCCGGGAGACCGCGAACACCTTGAGCGCCTCGGCGCCGGTGGCCATGTTGGTCCGGGCCTGGAGCCGGTTGCGGACGATGCCGTCCTTGCTGTCGTGGAAGTCGTGCTGGTAGCGCAGTGGAATGAAGACCTGGAAACCGCCGGTCTCGTCCTGGAGTTCACGCAGCCGGATGACGTGGTCGACCCGGTGCCGGGGCTCCTCGATGTGGCCGTAGAGCATCGTGCACGGGGTCTTGAGGCCCTTGGAGTGCGCGAGGCGGTGGATCCGCGACCAGTCCTCCCAGTGCGTGTCGTGGTCGACGATGTGCTGCCGGACCTCCCAGTCGAAGATCTCCGCGCCGCCACCGGTGAGCGACTCCAGGCCCGCGTCCATCAGCTCGTCGAGGATGTCCGAGGCGGACAAGCCGGAGATCTTCTCGAACCAGTGGATCTCGGTCGCGGTGAACGCCTTGAGCCCGACGTTCGGCAGCACCTCCTTGAGCGCGCTGAGCGACCGCGGGTAGTAGCGCCACGGGAGGGTCGGGTGCAGGCCGTTGACGATGTGCAGTTCGGTGATCCCGTCCGGCTCCATCTCCTTCGCGAGCCGTACGGCCTCCTCGATCCGCATCGTGTACGCGTCCTTCTCGCCCGGCTTGCGCTGGAACGAGCAGTAGGCACACGACGCGTTGCACACGTTCGTCATGTTGAGGTGACGGTTGACGTTGAAGTGGACCTTGTCGCCGTTCTTCACCGTCCGCACGTGGTGCGCGAGCCCGCCGAGCCACGCCAGGTCGTCGCTCGCGTAGAGGGCGATGCCGTCCTCACGGCTGAGGCGCTCCCCGGCGAAAACCTTGTCCTCGATCTCCCTGCGCAGGCCCGCGTCCATGTCTCGGCACTCCCTCTAGGTCTTCACGATTGCCGCTGCACGGCTGGTACGAGGTTACGCCCGGCATGCGGCGCGCTCGCTCAGGCCATCACCTCGGCGTACAGCGCCGGGTCGGCGTTGCCGCCGCTGACCACGGCCACGTGCTCGCGGCCGGCGGGCAGCGCGTCCTTGCGGAAGAGGTAGGCCGCGGTGGCCACCGCGCCGGCGGGTTCGGCGACCAGGCGGGCGCGCCGGGCCAGAAAACGCATCGCCTCGCGGATCTGCTCCTCGGTCACCGTGACGATGTCGTCCACGTATGCCTGAATGTGGGCGAACGGCAGCACGCCCACCGAGGTGGTGCGCAGTCCGTCGGCGATCGTGCGGTAGGTGTCGGCGGTGGACCATGTGGCGCGCACGCCGGTACGGAAGGACTCGACCGCGTCGGCGGCCAGTTCCGGCTCGACCCCGATCACCTTGGTATGTGGGCTGCTCAGCTTGACCGCGGCGGCGATGCCGGAGATCAGGCCGCCGCCGCTGACCGGGACCAGCACGGTGTCCGCGGTGGGCAAATCCTCGACGATCTCCAGGCCGATGGTGCCCTGGCCGGCGATGATCCGCGCGTCGTCGTAGGGCGGCACGAACGCGTAGCCGTGCTCGGCGGCCAGTTCGCCGGCCGCGGTGTCGCGCCGGTCCGGCGTGACGATGACCACCTCGGCGCCGAGCGCGCGGGTGGCCTCGATCTTGACCTGCGGCGTGGTGTCCGGCATCACGATCACCGCATTGGCACCGAACAGGCGGGACGCGTAGGCCACCGCCTGCGCGTGGTTGCCGCTGGAGTGGGCGACGACCCCGCGCGAGCGCTCGGCGTCGGTCATGGCCGCGATCGCGTTGTACGCGCCGCGGATCTTGAACGCGCCGATCGGCTGGAGGTTCTCCGGCTTGAACCACAGCGGCCGGTCGGCGTCACCGTGCAGGGACGGCAGCAGCGGGGTGCGTACCGCTGTGCCCGCGATCCGCTTCCCCGCGGCCTCTAGGTCTTCGAGAGTCACCAGGTTCGTCATGTCTGCACCCTACGAGGGGGTACGGGCGGACCGGCAAACCCTTTCGGATCCGGCCGGTGCGGCTACTCGGTGGGTTCGGGCAGTTCGGCCGCGCGGTACTCCCATTTGGTCGAGAGCACCACGGTGGTGCGGGTGCGGGCCACGCCGCGGGTACCGGACAGGCGCCGGACCACGTTCTCCAGGCCCTCCATGTCCGAGACCCGGACCTTGAGCATGAACGAGTCGTCGCCGGCGATGAACCAGCAGTCCTCGATCTCGTCGAGGTCGCGCAGCCGGCGGCTGACGTCGTCGTGGTCGGCCGCGTCGGAGAGCTGGATCCCGATCAGCGCGGTCACGCCCAGACCGAGCGAGACCGGGTCGACGGAGGCCCGGTAGCCGGTGATCACGCCGGCCTGTTCGAGCCGGTTGATGCGATCGGTGACGCTCGGACCGGACAGGCCGACGAGTCGGCCCAATTCGGCGTACGAGGCCCGCCCGTTGCCGCGCAGCGCCTGGATCAGCTTGCGGTCGACGGCATCCATGTCCGTTTCCTCCAGGTAATCGATGGTGTCCACCGGGGGGCCACCAGGGGTCTGCGACATGACGAAGGTGCAAACCCGCGTAAGGCCTGTAATTCATTGGACGATTCTGATTCTAACCCTTAGAATCAAAGGCATCGGGAGCTACAAGCCTCCGATGACGACTCGTGGGGAGACAACACCGTGTACACCCTGGAGATGGCCCGCGCACACATGCAGGAACTGCATGCCATGGCGGAACGCTCACGTGCCACCCAGCCGTCGAACACGCTCAAGCGTGTGAAGCGTCTGGTCGGCCGCCGCAAGTCCGGGCGCTGATCGCCCGGCAGATCCGGCAAGACCGCCAAGGCTCCCGTCACCACGGGGGCCTTTTTGGTCTGTCCGGACGGGCGCGGGCGTCCGGGCGGGCGTGACCGTCGACCGGGTGGGCACGATCGGCCGGGCGAGGCCGCGGTGACCGGCGGTCTTCGGCTCGCCTCACCCGCCCGCCTCGCGTCGGGCGCCGCCCAGTTCGCCGTCCCAGCGTCGGTAGAGGGTGTGTGCGACGCCGAGCACGTCCAGCGCCTTGCCCGCGACGAAGTCGACCAGGCGCTGCACGTCCTGGGCGCCCGCGTAGAAGGCCGGGGACGCCGGCAGGATCACCGCGCCGGCGTCGTCGAGCCGGACCAGGTGGCGCAGCGTGGTGCCGGTGAGCGGGGTCTCGCGCGGCACCAGCACGAGCGGGCGGCGCTCCTTGAGGGTGACGTCGGCGGTGCGCTGGAGCAGGTCCTTGGACAGGCCGATCGCGATGCCCGCGACCGACGCCGTGCTGGCCGGCACCACGACCATGCCCTTGGCCGGATACGACCCGCTCGCGGGTCCCGCGCCCAGATCGCCGGCCGCCCAGTAGCGGACCCGGTCCAGCGCGCCGGCGTCGAGCTTCGTCCACGCGGCGAGGTCGTCGCGCCAGTGCGCGTCGCGGAAGGCGATGCCGGTCTCGTCGAGCAGGGTCAACCGGGCGGCCCGACTGACCACCAGGTCCACCTGCTCGCCCGCGTCGAGCAGCCCGCGCAGCACCGCCGCGGCGTAGGGCGTGCCCGAAGCTCCCGATACGCCGACTATCCACGGGCGTCGTCCCGTACTGTCCCGCTCCTCGTCCATGCCTCCTATTGTGGCTTCGTAGCGGTACTGCCTACCGCAGGGGAGGGGTGTGCATGTCCCGCATATCCGTGTCGGGAGTCCGCGACGCGGCCCTGGTCACCGCGGTGCTGATCGGCGCGGTCTGGGCCGTCCAGCTGATCAACTACACGACCGACGACTCGCTGCTCACCCACGGCGTGACGCCCCGACGGGCGAACGAACTGCCGGACATCCTCAGCGCGCCCTTCCTGCACTTCGGCACCGGTCACATCGTCGCCAACACCTTCCCGCTGATGCTGCTCGGCTTCCTGGCCGCGCTGCGCGGAATCGCCCGTTTCCTCGCCGTGTTGCTCACGATCACCGTGATCGGCGGTCTCGGCGTGTGGCTGACCGCGCCGGCCGGATCGAACACGGCGGGCGCGAGCATCCTGGTCTTCGGGCTGTTCGGCTACCTGATCGTGCGCGGCTTCGCCGACCGCCGGGTGCTGGACGTACTGATCGGCTTCGCCATATTGGGCCTGTACGGAAGCTCGTTCGCGATGGGGGTCACCCCGCTCGCGGAGGGGGTGTCCTGGCAGGGTCATCTGTTCGGGTTGATCGGCGGCGTATCGGCGGCGCTGGCCTTCCGCCGTCGACGCGACCGTCGACACGATGTGTCACACCTCTCGCCCACGGACCTGCCCATCGGGTAGCGCGGTGGACATCGCTGCATACGATGCGGGTAGGCATCCCTTCGCGTGCCTTCGTCTGTTCTTCGACCGGGAGTTCTCCTGTGCGTTCGCTCCGGATATCCGCCGCGGCCCTGACCGTACCGTTGGCCCTGCTCGCCGCCGGCTGCGGCGAGTCCTCTTCGGGCGACCCGTTCAAGCCCGCGGCCGCCGGTGGCGACGCGCTCGACCGCAAGGGCCCCTCGAACGAGGCGCTGACCGTCGAAGCGCTGTCCAAGCAGGCCGAGACCGGCTTCAAGGAACTCACCAACCTGCACATCGAGGGCACCGGAAAGATCTACGACCTCCCGCTCGGCGTGGACATCCGGATCGGCACCGCCGAGCAGGCCGAGGGCAGGATCACCCTCCAGGACAAGGCCCTGGACCTGATCGCGGTCGACAAGACCATGTACGTCAAGATCGCGCCCGGCACCGTCCAGACCGTCCTGGATCTGGGCAAGCGGGCCGAGGCGGCGTCCTCGTCCGGCGTGCCCGAGTCGGCCGAGGACAAGGCGCTGGGCGAGCAGTTCACCAAGATGTTCGCCGAGGGCGCCAAGCTCGTCGAGGGCAAGTACATCAAGTTCGGCGGCGCGGAGACCGGCAAGCTCGGCCAAGACCTGCTCAAGGGCGGCAAGCCGTCGCTGGAGGGGCTGTTCGGTTCGGGCTCGGATTCGGATCTTGACTCGGGTGACTCCACGGACTCGACCGACAAGCCGCAGATGACCAAGGGCCCGACCACGGAGATCAACGGGACCAAGGTGATCCCGCTGATCTCCAAGGACGAGGACGGCACGACCGCCACGATCTACGTCGCGGCCAACGGCAAGCCCTTCCCGATCCGGGTCACCGCCGACGACAAGAGCGACGGCACCAACGAGATCACCCTCGACCTCAAGTACTCCAAGCTCCCCGGCGGCGTCTCCCCCAAGGCCCCGGCCCCCGGCGACACGGTCGACCTCAACGGTCTCCTGAAGTCCTTCGGCGGCGGCGGCTTGGAGGGTCTGTTCGGGGAGGACAAGACGGCCTGAGTGGGCGTTTCGCGTTCGACGCGAACCCCCGGGACGCCCGACACCTCGGTCGGCCGGCCGAGGGCCGGCCGCCGCCCCCTCAGCGCGCGCCCCGCACCAACCTCCCCGGCCGCGCGCCCGTGTCCGCTCCGTCCCGCCTCGTCACCTGGCCCGCCACGATCGTGGCCACATAGCCCGTTGCCGCCTGGAGCATGCGGCCGCCGCCGGCCGGGAGGTCGTGGACCATCCTCGGGCGGTGCAGCGTGAGGGCGTCCGGGTCGATCACGTTGAGGTCGGCGCGCTTGCCCTCGGCCACCACGCCGCGGTCGGACAGGCCGTAGAGCGCGGCCGTGTCCATCGTCTGCTTGCGGACCAGAAACTCCAGCGGCAGGCGCTCGCCGCGGGTGCGGTCCCGGGCCCAGTGGGTGAGCAGGAAGGTCGGCTGCGAGGCGTCGCAGATCATCGAACAGTGCGCGCCGCCATCGGCCAGGCCGAACACGCTCGCCGGGTGGGTGAGCATCTCCCGGATCGCCTCGTGGTCGCCGTCCGAGTAGTTGAACATCGGGACCATCAGCGTGGTCCGCGCGTCGTCCGCCAGTTGCAGGTCGTACAGCGTCGACAGCGGCTCCTCGCCGCGTGCCCGCGCGATGGCGGTCACCGTGCGGTCCGGCATCGGCTCGTAGTCCGGGACCGCGTCCATCGGGTACATCCGGTCCAGCATGAACTGCATCGCCAGGTTGACCGAGTCGCCCGGGATGTTCGGGTCGCTGGGCAGGTCCGCCTCGGCCAGGATCGCCGCCTTGACCTCGGGCCGGGCCAACTCGGCGGCGAACGCCGCGTCGTCCAGTTCGCCCGCCACACGCCGGTCGTCGATCGCCCGGAACGTCGGTCGTTTGCTGAACGCGTTGCGGGTGCCGAACCCGGTCAGCATGCCGAACGGGCGCCCGGCGATCTGCGGATGCAGTTGCGCGCCCGCCTCGTTCGCGGCCTGCGACTCGGCCATCAGTTCGCGCCACAGCTCGGGCGCGGCGTTGACCTGGAGCAGCGCGAACGACACCGGCATGCCGATCTCGGCGGCCAGTCGGCGCATCCAGGCCACCTCGGAGGCGGGCTTGACGATGTCCTCGCCGGACGAGCCGGTCGGGGCCAGTTCGAACACGGCCCGCCCGCCCGCGGCCATCGCCCGGCCCAGGCCGAAGAGTTCGTCCTCCGTGGCGAAGGTGCCGGGCACCGGCTCGCCGCCCATCGCCTTGTGAGCGACGGTGCGCGACGTGGAGAAGCCCAGCGCGCCGGCCTCGATCGCCTCCTTGACGATCACCGCCATCGCCTCGATGTCCTCGGCCGTGGCCGGTTCGTTGCGCGCGCCGCGGTCGCCCATCGCATAGGCCCGAACCGCGCCGTGGGCGACCTGGACGCCGATGTCGACGGCGAAGGTGCGCCGCTCCAGCACGTCCAGGTACTCCGGGAAGGTCTCCCAACCCCACGTCATGCCCTCGGCCAGGGCCGTTCCGGGGATGTCCTCGACGCCCTCCATCAACCGGATCAGCCAGTCCTCCCGGCCCGGCCGGACCGGAGCGAAGCCGACCCCGCAGTTTCCGGAGACCACCGTGGTCACGCCGTGCGACGTGGACGGGTCGAGTACCTCGTCCCAGGTGGCCTGACCGTCGTAGTGGGTGTGGATGTCCACGAAGCCCGGCGTGACCAGGCGACCCGCCGCGTCGATCGTCTCGGCGGCGTCGCCCTCCAGCGCCGGGTCCGGGCCGTCGTGCCGGCGCACCGCGACGATCAGGCCGTCCCGGACCCCGATGTCGCCGACGAACCGATCCGCGCCGGTGCCGTCCACGATCGTGGCGTTGGTGATCTTGAGGTCGTACATATGAGCCTCCCCGGTAACGTGGGGCAGACCGTACGGCTGCGCATTGTGCGAGTCAATATGCGCACTATGCAAAAAGATCCAGTAGGGTGGCGACCATGGCCCCACGACCGTCACCGCAGACCGACCGACTCGTCTCCCTGATCGACGCGATCGCCGAACGGCCGGCGGAGGGGCTGACCTTGTCCGAGATCGCCCGGCATCTCGCGGTGACCCCCGCCACGTGCCATCCGATGCTGGCGAGCCTGACCTCGCTGGGTTGGTTGATCCGCCATCCCACCCGGCGCACCTACCGACTCGGCCCGGCGCTGGTGGCGGTCGGCCGAGCGGCCGCGCGCGGGCTCGGCGTGCTCGACGTCGCGCGCCCGATCATGGCCCGGTTGCGCGACGACACCGGGCTGTCCTGCTTCGCGATGACGCCCGGCGAGCACCACGTCGCGATCGCCGAGGTGGTCCGCGCGCCGGGGCCCGAACTGCATCGGCTACGCGTCGGCGCGCAGGCACCGATCACCCCGCCGCTGGGCATCGGCTACGTGCCCTGGGCAGACGAGCAGACGGTCCGCCGCTGGCTCGACGAGGCGCACGAACCGGCCGCGCGCGGCCGGATGGCGCGCGCGATCGACAACGCGCGGCGCCGGGGCTTCGCGATCGAGCTGGTCACCGACGTGGAGACCCGACTGGGCGAGACTCTCGGCGAGTTGGACGAGCACTTGGAGGGACTGGACACGCTGGGCGCGGGCGCGTCGGCGGCCCGGCTGCGCACGCTGCTGGAGGAGATCGCGGCCGAGATCGGTGGCTCCGACGGCGGACAGATCGACGAGTTGGAATCGGACCGGGACTATCGGGTGGGCGCGATCAGCGCCCCGGTGCACGATCGCGACGGCGACCTGGTGCTGATCCTGAGCCTGCGTGGCTTCGCACCGCGAACCGACGGCCGGACGCTGGAGAAGACCGGCCGGCTGCTCGCCGAGGCGGCGGCGGAGGTGGCGGCGGCGATCTGAGCGCCGGACGCCGAGCAGCCCGAGCGACCGGACGCCGGGCACACGGAAACCGGTCCGCGCATACGAAAGCCGGCCGGGTCGCGGAATGCGACCCGGCCGGCTGTGCGGCCGAAGCCCGACCCGAAAGCCCGGCTCAGTCCTTGTCCTTCGCGCGCCCCTCCGGGTTGTCCTGATCGGGGCTGCGCAGGTCGTCCTCGCGGTGCTTGAGGTCCTCTTCCCAGCGCTTGAGCATCTCGTCCTCGTCGTTGCCCGACGTGGGAACGTCGCTCGGCTTGCGGTCATCCTTGGACAGGGAGGCCAGGAACTCCGGATTGTCGTCCGGAGCGAGCTGCCGGCCCTGACCGCGACCGCCGAACCCGAAGGCGCCACCGCCGCCGGCGACCTGCGAACTCTTCTCCCGCCCGGCGATCAACCAGCCGATCGCGCCGAAGAGGGGGAACAGCAGAATGAGGAAGACCCAGGCCAGCTTGGGCAGCCCTCTAACCTTGCGCTCGTCCGTGGTGAGGCAGTCGATGAACGCGTAGATGTCCAGCGCCAAGGGCACCAGAATCATCAGGACCCTGAGCATGTGATGGACTCCTCGACAGGCAGTACGTGGTCTTCGCCCATCCAGCGTAGACGGTCGGCTCCATGAACACCGGATCGCTCACAGTCCGGTGACCTTGCCCGATGCGTGCAGTTCGTACACCAGCGTGATCCGCCGCCGCTCGCCCGCGGTCAATCGCACGTCGTAACGCACGATTCCGTGGTCGTCGACCGCGTCCGGCGCCGGTTCCGACAGGTCGCGGCGGACCTTGACCTCGACCGCCGACACCTCGGATACCGGCACCCGCTCGCGCAGCACGACCGTGCCGGGCGACTCGGCCCCCGGCGCGGCGACGTGCGAGAGGAAGACGGTCACCGTACGGGTGAGCACCGTGCGCCCGGTGAGCGAGGCCGTCGTGCGCGACTCGGTGACCTCGCGCACCACCCGGAAGTCGTCCTCGCTACCGAACGGCAGCCGGACCTCTTCGCCCGGCGCGGCGAAGTCGAGTTGCCCGCGCCCGGCGTACCCGCTGCCGCGGACCAGTTCCACCGGGCCCGCGAGCAGCGCGTGTCCGGCGTCGTTGGCGAACCGCACGACCTGACTCACATACTGTGACAGTTCGGGCGAACAGGCCGCCTCCGGCTCGCACTTCGCGGTGAACGTGGTCAACCGGACCCGATGCGGCCGGCCGTCGGAGGGCACCTGCACCGGGGCCGGCGCGGCCAGCACCCGGACCTCGCCGCCGTCGTCCACACCGGGCAACTCGGCAGAGCCGCCCGCGACCCGGCCGACCGCGGCGATGTCCTCCTCGCGCAGGTCCACCTCGACCTGCTTCTTCTCCACCAGGGTGCGCTCGCGCAGGGTGAGCCGGTCCTCGACCAGGCTCGGCGGCCGCGCGGCCAGGGTCGGGCGCGCGGTGGACAGGGACAGCGTCACGCCGGACCAGTCCTCGCCGGTGCGCTGCCACACCACCGCGTCGCATTCGAGCTCGATCGACCGGCGATCCGGCGCCAGTGCGGCGCGGTAGGCGGGCCGCCACAGCGCGCACGGCACCAGGTGCACCACGCGCAGTTCGGCAGAACCGGTCTGCTCGGCCTCGATCACCACCTCGACGGCGGCGGTCAGCTCGGTCGGCTCCTGCTCGGCCACGCTCAGCGCCGCCTGCGCGTCGCGCAACCGGGTACGGAGCGTGGCCTGCTCGTCGGCCAGGGTGTGCAGCTCGGTGTACCGCTGCTCGGCCTCGGCCGACAGCCGGTCCGACTCGGCGGCCCAGCGCTCGGGCTCGGTCGTGCCGAAGCCGGTCTGCTCGGCGATGTCGCGCCGCAGCTCGGCCCGGCCCTGGGCGACCAGGGCCAGCCCGGTGCGCAGGCGCCGCTCGCGCCGGGACAGCACGGTGCCGCGCTCGCCCAACTCGTGTACGAGCCGGCGCAGTTCGGACGCGTCCGGCCCGGGGCCCGTCGCGGGCCTGGGCGTGTACACCCGCACCACACGCGCGTCGATCGCGGTCGCGGTGCCGTCGTCGGCGACCACCTCGGCGCGCAGCGACCGGTCCACCGCGAGCGGGGTCACCGGGCCGACCAGCACGCGCTGTACGCCCCGGCTCAATTCGATCCGGCCGGACCGGGTCACCTGGGCCCGGTCCTCCAGACACGTCACCGCCGTGATCGGCAGCGGCTCCGGCTTGGGTTCGGCCGGAGTGCTCTGTTCCAGCATCGGCTGAGTCACCGTCAGACCCTCCTGTTGCCGCCGACCACGGCCTTCGCTGCCGGGATCCGGATCTCGTAGCCACCGGTCAGGTTCTTGCGCTCGCCGGGGGCGAGTTCGACGTGCCACACCCGCGCGCCCGGGACGTGTCGCCCGTCGCGCAGCTCGGTGTCCTCCACCCAGCGCGGCGCGCCGGCGTGCTCCTCGATCTTCACGTCCTTGTCGTCGGTGACCGGGACCCGTTCCAGGATGTCCAGCCGAATCGGCCGGGCGAGGTGGTTGACCGCCTCGATCTCGATCCGGTGGTCGAGCACCGCGGTACCGCCGCGCAGCCCCGCCGTCGACTCGCGCATGTGCGCGTTCCGCGAGACCTGCACGCTCTCCACGACGCCCACGCCCACCCGTTCGCGCGCGCCCGGCGCCAGCGTCGGCAGCGGCACGGTCATCAGGAACTCGCCGGCCACCGAGACGTCCGCCGGACCGGCGAGCAGCGCGTGCGGCGACGCGTTTGCGAGTACGACCGTGCCGAACACCGCGTCGTCCAACGCCGGCACACAGACGAACTCCGGGTCGAGGTCGACCTCGATCTCGCACACCGGGATGGTGTGCCACACCCCGTCGGCGAACACCTCGGCCGGCGCCGCGGTGTCGAAGCGGTAGTCGTAGGACCCGGCCGCGTCACGCGGCGCGAGCGCGTGCTCGGGCAGCACCAGTCGGGCCACCTCGTCGGCACGCCGGCGGTACTCCATCGCCGTGCCACCCGGACCGTACGGCGCCGGCCGCAACCGGCCCCGGGCCTCGGCGTCGTCCGCGCCGCGCAACTCCAGCGCCGCGTAGTCCAGCAGGTCGGCGGCCGGCTCGGGCTGCTGCGGCGGCGCGGGTTTCGCGCTCGGCGCGATGGCGTCCTCGTCGGCCGGTGCGCCGTAGCCGGCGAGTTCCATGGCGCCGCCGGGCACGGCAGGAGCAGCTGCGGCGCTCCGGGCCCGGCGCATCATCGGGGCCGCCTGGCGCGGCGCGGGCGGTGGTGCGCCGAAGCCGCCGGCGACCTGCGTCGGCGGAGCGGAGGCGGTCACCGGTGCGGGTGATGACGCCTGCATGAAGGGCGGCGCGTCGGGCTCGATCGAGTCTCTCAAGGCGGCGGGCGGCGCCGGCGGGTAGGCCACCCGCTGCTCGGCGAACCCGCCCGCGCCGGCCGCGGCCCCCACGTACGCCGGCCGCGCCGCCGGGCGTTTGGCCACCCCCACGTCGTAGCCCGCGAACAGCTCGGCGAGTCCGGCCGGTGGCTCCCGCCAGCCGGCGTGCGCGGGCGCGCTCTGCCGGCGGCCCAGGCGCAGCGACTTGAGCTCGGGCAGGTCGGTGCTGCGAGCCAGGTCCGCGGTCGACAGACCGAGCCGCACGCCGGTCCAGTCCTCGCCGGTGCGTTGCGCGACACAGGCCCGCATGACCAGCGTGCCACCGGTCATCGCCTCGTCCAGGCGCAGCTGGTACATCGGCGCCCAGCGCGCACCGGGCACGTGGTACTCCACGTCCAGCCCGATCGCGCCCGCGTCGCCGGAGTGCTCCAGGGTGACGACCACGGTGCCGGACATCCGGGCCCGCTCGGTGCGCTGCGCGCCGGAGGCGGCGCCCAGCCGGGCCCGGTACAGCTCGGTGTCGCGGATCGCCTCGCGCAGCTCGTCGTCACACGCGCCGATCCGCTCGTACAGTGCCTCGGCCCGCTCGTCGGCGAACGCGGCCAGATCCAGGAGTGCGGACACCGGTGCGGTGCGCGGCGGCTCACCGCGGCGCACGGTGGGCATGATCGCCTCCAGCCCGGCGACCTCCTCCAACTCGGCGGCCAGCCGCGCGCTGCGCTCGTACAGGGCGCGCACCCGGGACTCGGCCGCCTCCAGGTCGAGCAGCACGCTCGGCAGGTCCGCGTCCCGGACCACCTCGACGTCGACCACGGGCCGGACATCGGTGACCCGCACACCCGTGCCGCCGGCGACGACCCGCGCGCGCAACCAGTCGCCGTACGCCGTCAACGGGAACCCGCTCACCCGCACCCGGACCGGCCCCGGGGGGCCCGCCGGCAGTTCCACCTCGCAATTTCGCACACACACCGCCCCCACGGCATGAACGACCACCGAACGCAATTCCGAAGCGACCGTGAGCATGTACCCCTCCCTGCTCGGCACGAGGGTCAAAGGTAGCCCGGCCGGGCGGGTGCGCGTGCGGGTACGACGAGTCCGTGTCGGATACTGGCACGCATGGCATACGGGACCTTGCGCGCTTTCCTGAAGGCACTGGAGAAGCGCGGTGAACTGCGGCGCGTCCGCGCCGAGGTCGATCCCCATCTGGAGATCGGCGAGATCACCGACCGGGTGAACAAGGCCAAGGGCCCGGCGCTGTTGTTCGAGAACGTCAAGGGCAGCTCGATGCCGCTCGCGATGAATGTCTACGGCACCGACGAGCGCATGCTGATGGCGCTCGGGCTGAGCAGCTACGACGAGTTGTCGGAGAAGATCGGCGGCCTGCTCAAGCCGGAACTGCCACAGGGCTTCACCGGGATCCGCGAGGCGTTCGGCAAGCTCGGTTCGGTCGCGCACATCCCACCGAAGAAGATCAAGGACGCGCCCTGTCAGCAGGTCGTGCTCAAGGGCGACGACGTCGACCTGGACACCATCCCGGCGCTGTTCACCTGGCCCGAGGACGGCGGCTCCTTCTACAACCTGGGCCTGACCCACACCAAGGACCCCGACACGGGCGTGCGCAACCTGGGCCTGTACCGGCTCCAGCGGCACGACAAGCGCACGATCGGAATGCACTGGCAGATCCACAAGGACAGCCGCAACCACTACCAGGTGGCCGCCAAGCGCGGTGAGCGGCTGCCGGTGGCGATCGCGTTCGGCGCTCCGCCGGTGGTGACGTACGCGTCCACCGCGCCGCTGCCCGGGGACATCGACGAATACCTCTTCGCCGGCTTCATCGGGGGTCGGCGAATCGAGATGGTCGACTGCGTGAGTGTGCCGCTCCAGGTCCCGGCCGAGGCCGAGGTGGTGCTCGAAGGCTGGCTCACCCCGGGTGAGATGTTGCCCGAGGGCCCCTTCGGCGACCACACCGGTTTCTACACGCCGCAGGAGCCGTTCCCGGCGCTGACCATCGACTGCGTGACCATGCGCGAGAAGCCGCTGCTCCAGTCGATCGTGGTCGGCCGACCGCCCACCGAGGACGGTCCGCTGGGCAAGGCGACCGAGCGGTTCTTCCTGCCGCTGCTCAAGATCATCGTGCCGGACATCGTGGACTACGACCTGCCGGAGGCGGGCGGCTTCCACAACTGCGCGATCGTCTCCATCGACAAGAAGTACCCCAAGCACGCGCAAAAGGTGATGAGCGCGATCTGGGGTGCGCACATGATGTCGCTGACCAAGCTGATCGTGGTGGTGGACGCCGACTGCGACGTGCACGACTACCACGAGGTCGCGTGGCGGGCGTTCGGCAACACCGACTACGCGCGCGACCTGCTGCTGACCGAGGGGCCCGTGGACCACCTCGATCACGCGTCGTACCAGCAGTTCTGGGGTGGCAAGGCGGGCATCGACGCGACCCGCAAGCTGCCCGAGGAGGGCTACACGCGCGACGGCGGTTGGCCGGAGATGGTCGTGTCGGACCCCGAGACCGCCGCCAAGGTGACCCGCCGATGGAAGGAATACGGACTGTGACGTCCGCCGCGCTACCCGCTCCCGGTGCACCGTCGGAGGTGGGCCGGGTCAAGGCGTTCCTGCGCCTGGTGCTGATCGAGCACTCGGTGTTCGCGTTGCCGTTCGCCTACATCGCGGCCTTCACCGCGATGTACGAGACCGATGAACGCCTGCACTACCGGGAGCTGTTCCTGGTCACCGTGGCGATGGTCGGCCTGCGCACCTTCGCGATGGCCTGCAACCGGATCATCGACCGCGAGATCGACGCGCGCAATCCACGCACCGCGACACGCGAGCTGGTCACCGGCGCGGTGTCGGTGCGTACCGCGTGGATCGGCGCGCTGGTCGCGCTGTTCTTCTACCTGGTCGCCGCCGCGCTGCTCAACCCGCTGTGCCTGGCGCTCGCGCCGGTCGCGGTGATCCCGATGGTGATCTATCCGTACGGCAAGCGGTTCACCGACATCCCGCACGCGATCCTGGGCATCGCGCAGGCGATCGGCCCGATCGGCGCGTGGTTGGCGGTCACCGGCGAGTGGTCGTGGCAGGCGGTCGTCCTGGGCCTGGCGGTGGGCACCTGGATCGGTGGGTTCGACCTGATCTTCGGCTGCCAGGACGTCGCGGCCGACCGCGCACACGGCGTCAAGAGCGTGCCGGCCAAGTGGGGCATCGCCGCGGCGCTGAACGCCTCGAAGGTCACCCATGTGGTGACCACGCTGCTGTTCGTCTGGTTCGGCGCGCTCACCGGCGCGGGCTTCTTCTGGTGGCTGGGCCTGCTGATCGTCGCCGCGGCGTTCGTCTACGAACACTCGCTGCTGGCACCGGACGACCTGTCCAAGCTCAACCGGGCCTTCTTCACCACGAATGGCTTCATCGGCATCGCGCTGTTCGTGTGCGCACTGCTGGATCTGGGGGTGCGGGGGTTGCGGCCGTAGCCGTAGCCGTAGCCGTAGGCGGGTGGGGGCGGACCGCTACGGCCACCCGCCGGGTACCCGGCCGCCGGGCGTTCAGGGCGGGGACGGCGGTGCGGCGAGCTCGGCCAAGCGGTGCAGCGAGTTGGTGAGATGGTCCGGGCCGAACGGCGGGAACCGGATGCCTCGCTCCCGGATGAACCGCGGCACCGCCGACCAGTCGTGGTTCCTGAACCCGGCCGGTGCCATCGATCACGGCATGGGTCGTTGGTCCGCCGGAACCGCGAACACTCTCGCGGCGAGCCGGAAATCATCGGGTTCGACAGTGCCGACAGCACTGCGCGTACGCCGTCCGTGTCCGCGGCTCGTGTACGCCGTTCGGGTCCGCCGTTCGGGTCCGCCGAGGTGCGTCGGTCGAGGTCGTCGGTAAGCATTCCAGCTATGGCCACCGGCGAGAGGACGTGCCGGTGTCCAGGATCGAATCCCGGTTCCGCCGAGGGTGATCGGTGGAGGCGGCACGCGACCTCGGGGGCATGCCGAGGGGGACTACCTCCTCGCGCGGAACGACACCCGAACAGAGGGACGTGAGCATGTTGAACCGGATCACCGTCTTCGCCCTGGTGAGCGTGATGGCTGCGGCGCTCTCGGCCGGTGCGACACCCGTGCAAATCGTGCCCGGTGGTGGGCCGCCCAGCCCCACCCCTTCGCCCGGACCCACCGATTGGCCCAGCACTCCCCCTCCGACCGGGCCCGTGCCCAGTGAGGCCTGGGCATGGACCCAACTGACCAGCCGTGGCACCCAGATCCGTTACGTGACCACCGACACCACCCAAAGCTGCCCTGTCGTGCGGTACGCCGTGGCCGGGGTCCGAAATCCGTACTCCATGCAACGCGTGAGCGTCCCCTCGGGGGCGCAGTTCCCGACCACGGTGTGCGAGCTGGTGGATGTACCCCTCACGGCCTCCGACGCGGTACTCGAGCAATCGACGATCCATGCGGCCGTGGTGCACCCTGCGAACCGCCTGCTCCCTTTGCCGAACTGGACTACGGCCACGCGTCCCCGCACCATCGCGGTCATCGGCGACACCGGTTGCCGAGTCCCGTTGACGGGTACGGCGCAGGACTGCGCGAACCATCAGAGCGGCTGGCCTTTCCCGCAGATCGCGAACAATGTCGCCACCGTTTCGCGGCCGGATCTCGTCATCCATGTCGGTGACTACCTCTACCGCGACAACCCCGGCAACGAGGACGACCAGGCGGCGAATCCGGGCTGCGTGGCCTACGGGGACAGGGCCAGTTGGTCCTGTGTCGTCGCCGATTTCTTCAGACCGGCGGAAACTCTGCTGGCCACCGCGCCGATCGCGTTGACCCGAGGCAACCACGAAGACTGCAACCTCGCGCTGGCCGGTGGCGCCGGTGGCGCGTGGTTCCGCTACCTCGCCGACAGCCTCCGCGACGACGGACGGTGCACCCCCTACACCACCCCGCCGGCGGTGATTCGTGCGGGAACCCTGAACCTCGTCTCCGTGGACTCCTCGTTTGCCGACCCGGACGACGACGGAACCATGACGCAGGCCCAGATCAACGAATACACCGGGCAATTCACGGCGGTGAACCAGGACGCGGCGCTGCATTCCGGCAACGACTACTTCCTGTTCACGCACAAGCCGCTGTGGATGGTGAAATCGGCAGGCTTCACGCAAGGCAATGTGACATGGGCGACCCACGTCCTCGACGCGGCCGTCACCAATACCGGCCTGGGTCGGCTGGCAGACAATGTTCGGCTGGTGCTGTCAGGCCACATCCACATTTACCAGATGATCGATTTCAACACCCCCCGCCCGCCCCAGGTGACCGTGGGCTCCTCGGGTGGAGAGCCACTGGACAACGGCCCGATCGACAGCAACGTCACCCGGCAATCGGTCGGCACGCCGCCGCAGCCGGTCACCCAGTCGATCACCCAGGCACACATCTACGGGTACGCGGTCCTGCGCGACAACGGCGGGGCCTGGGACCTCACCTTCCACGACACGACCGGTGCCCTCCAGGGTCAAACCTGCACGCTGAGCGCGAGTCTCGTGAACAAACAGTTCACCTGCCACTGAAGAACGGGTCTGCCCCGTCGCCCCCTCGCGGGGGCGACGGGGCAGACCCGTTGGCAGCGACCGCGGCTCAGACGCCCGCGTACGAGTGCAACCCGTTCACGAAGATGTTGACGCCGTAGTAGTTGAACAGGAAGCACGAGAAGGCGACCAGGGAGACCACCGCGGCCTTGGTGCCCTTCCAACCCGCCGTGGCGCGGGCGTGCAGGTAGGCCGCGTAGGCCACCCACGTGATGAAGGACCAGACCTCCTTGGGGTCCCAGCCCCAGTAGCGGCCCCACGCGTTCTCCGCCCAGATCGCGCCACACACGATGGCGAAGGTCCACAGCGGGAAGATGATCGCGTTGACCCGGTAGGCGGTCTTGTCCAGCGACGCCGAGCTGGGCAAACGAGCCAGCTTGTCGTCGAAGCGGCCCGGCTTGGTATTGCTCGGGTCGGCCTGCCGGCGCTCGTAGCCCTGGCGGAACAGGAACAGGATCGAGGCGAGCGCGCCGATGTGGAAGGCGCCGAACGAGACGATCGCGGACGCGACGTGGATCCACAGCCAGTACGAGTCGAGCGCCGGGACCAGTTGCTCCGAGTCGGTGTACAGCACCGTGACCGCGACGCCGAGGGTGGCGAGCACCGGGAGCGTCACGAACAGGCCCAGCCAGCGCACCGGGTACTTCCACAGCAGCAGCAGGAAGGCCAGGACGACCATCAGCGCCACGGACGTGGAGAACTCGTACATGTTGCCCCACGGCGCCCGCTCGACCGAGATGCCGCGCGTGAGCACGGAGCCGGCGTGGAGCAGGAAGCCGAGCACGGTCAGCGAGACCGCGACCCGGCCGATCCGGTCGGCGCGGTCGTTGCCGCCCGCCACGTCGCCCTGGTCGTCGGCATCGTCGCCGTCGTGCCCACCGTCGCGCAGCACCACCACCGGCCGCTCGGCCAGGGCGACCCCGCCGGCCGCACCCGCGGCCGCCGGCTCCAGGACCTCGATCGACAGGTCGGCCGACCGTTTGGCCACCGCACCGCTGGTGCCGAACGTCCATTCCATGCAATAGGCGAAGAACGCCATCAGGTAGACGGCGATCGCCGAATACATCAGCACGTTGCTGAATTGGGCGAGGTTCTCGTTGACGCCCACGCTCACTCCTTGACCTTGGTGCCGGGTGAGTTCGCCGGCGCGGCCTCGCGCAACGCGTCCACGAACTCCTGTACCTCATCGCCGAGGCCCCCACCCTCGGTGCGGGCGAGCCCGCCGACCTCGACGACCGTGTGGCCGTCGGGGCCCTCCACCGCACGCACCCACATTCGGCGGCGGCGTACGAACAGTGACAGCACGAGGCCGACGATCGCGGCCACCACGCTGAAGAGCGCGAGCCCCTTGCCGGGCTCGCTGGCGACCTGGAAGTTGGCCCAGGTCTTGACGCCGTCGAAGGTGATGGTGCCGGCGCCGTTGGGCAGGTCCACGGTGTCACCCACCTTGAGGGCTTGGCGCCACACGTCCGCACCGTTCATGAACTTCGACATCTTGTCGGCCTTGAGCGCGTAGTAGTTCTGCGGGATGCCCGAGTCCATGCCCAGGTCGCCCTCGTAGCCGCTGATCATCAACCGGGGGTTGAGCAGCGAGGGGAACACCGAGATCGGACCGCGCCGGGGGTCCACCAGCAGGTTGCCCTTCTGGTCCATCGGCGCGCTCGGCAGGAACTGCGCGTCGAAGCCCAGCTGCTTGAGTCCGGGGCTGACATCGGGGACCTTGATCACGCCGGTCGAGGTCCGGTTGCCGTCCTGGGGCAGGAAGATGGTCGGGCCCTTGTAGGCGATCTTGCCCTTGGCGTCGCGCACGGTCACCTCCGGCGCGTAGCCGGTGGCGATCATGAACACCTTGGTGTCGCCCACCTCCAGCGGATGGTTGACCTTGATCGTCCCCGACTTGTCCTTGCCCTCGTGCCCGTACCAGGACTCGATGTGCGCGGTGAACGACCTGGGCTCGCCGCGCTTGGCGCCGGTCGGCTGGAAGGTCTGCTCGACCGAGTTCAGCCGGAAGCCGAACGGCTCCAGCTTGTCCGCGTCCACGAGCGCGCCGAACTGGCGGTCGTCGTACTGGGTGAGCACGTTCGCGAAGCTGCCGCCCTCGACGACGATCTTGCCGCCCTTGACGCTGTACAGGCTGCCCAGCGCGAACGCGACCAGGATGCCGAACAGCGCCATGTGGAACAGCAGGTTGCCGCTCTCCCGGGCGTAGCCCTTCTCCGCCGCGATCGCGTCGGTGGTCCGGTTCAGCCGGAAGCGGCGCTTCTTGAGCGCGCCGCGCGCGGCTTCCAGTACCGCGTCCGGGTCCGCCGAGGTCTCCCAGCGCGCGTACGCGGGCAGCCGGGCGAAGTTGCGCGGTGCCTGCGGGGGCTTGGACCAAAGCGTCTTGGCGTGTGCCCAGCAGCGCGGCACGATGCAGCCCGCGAGCGAGACGAACAGCAGGATGTAGATCGAGGCGAACCACCACGACGAGAACACGTCGAAGAGCTGGAACTTGTCCATGATCTTCGCGCGGTCGGGGTGGTCGCGGAAGTACTGGCCGACCTTGATCGGACTGACCGGGCGCTGCGGGATCAGCGTCGGCGGCGTGGCCGCGACCGACAGCAGGAACAGCAGGATCAGCGCGACGCGCATCGAGGTCAGCTGCCGCCAGAGCCAGCGCAGCCAGCCGACCACACCCAACTGCGGTTGGCGGATCTCGTCGTCGCCGTCGTCCTGCGCGGGCGCGGTGGACATCCCGGCGTCCACCCGGGCCTCGGGCGGATCGATGAGCGCGAGGTCTTCGTCGGTTCGGGTCTCGGGGCTCACATCAGAATCCGATCGTGTATTGCGATGCCCAGCTCTGCATCTCGCGCATCATCTGGTCCCACACGCCGGTGAGCATCAGGAGGCCGAGCAGCACGAGCATGCCGCCGCCCAGGCGCATCACCCACACGTAGTGCTTCTTGACCCACCCGAACGCACCGAGTGCCTTGCGGAACGCGAGCGCGGTGACCAGGAACGGCACGCCCAGGCCGAGGCAGTAGGCCGCGGTGAGCAGCGCGCCCCGGTTCGCGCTGGCCTCGCTCGTCGACAGGCTGAGCACCGCCGCCAGTGTCGGCCCGATGCACGGGGTCCACCCGAGCCCGAACACCATGCCGAGCAGTGGTGCGCCCACCAGGCCTATCGCGGGGCGCTTGTGCACCCGGAACTCGCGCTGCATGCCCGGCAGTACGCCCATGAAGGACAGGCCGAGCACGATCGTGACGGCGCCGAAGACCTTGGTGATCGTCTGCTGATGCTCCAGCATGGTGCGGCCGAAGGCGCCGAACGCCGCACCGGTGGAGACGAACACGAGGGTGAAGCCGAGCACGAACAGCAGCGCGCCCAGGAACAGCCGTCCGCGCCGGGCGTCCTTGAGGTCCGCGCCGGAGATCCCGGTGACGTAGCTGAGGTAGCCGGGCACCAAGGGCAGCACGCACGGCGAGAAGAACGAGATCAGCCCCGCGAGCAGGGCGATCGGCAGGGCCGCGAACAGCGACCCGGTGTACACCGTGTCGTTCATCCCCTGGGCTGCGACGAGCACCTCGATCAGGCCTTCTCGTTCGGCACGGGCTCGTTGGTCACCGGGTCGATCATCGAGCGCAGTTCCTCGATGGTGACCGCACGCAGCACCCGGGCCGCGATCCGACCCTCACGGTCGATGATCAGCGTGCTGGGGATGGCGTTCGGGTTCAGGTTGCCGGTGAATTTGAGGATCTCGCGCGCGTCCGGGTCCCACAGGCTCGGGTAGGTGATGCCCTTGCTGTTGGTGAACGCGAGCGCGTTGTCCTGGGTGGCGTCGCGGGTGTTGATCCCCAGGAACTGCACACCCTTGTCCGCGGTCTCGGTGTGTGCCTGCTGGAAGTCGGCGGCCTCGGCCCGGCACGGCGGGCACCAGGAGCCCCAGACGTTGAGGACCACGACCTTGCCCTTGAAGTCGGCGAGGCTGATGTCCTTGCCTTCGAGCGTCCGGCCGGAGATCTTCGGGGCGGCGGTGCGGTCGCTCGCCTCGGCGCGCACGATGCCGCTGTTGTCGCTGTCGACGTAGCCCTTGCCGTCGCCGCTGCTCTTGCCGCCGGCGCTCATCCCACCGCAGCCGGAGAGTGCGAGCAAGGCCGCGGCGGTGAGCAGTGCGGCACGACGAGGCAGGCGGCGTGTGAGCATGTGAAAAGTTTCGCATGCCTCCACGACCACTCCACGCGGGGTCCGTCGTGCCGCTGACAGTGCTTCAGTTCATCCCGATTCGTCCCAAATAAATGGGAGCCCTGCCCCGAATTCGCGGTTTTGCGTCATGCCCCGAAGCTCTTGTTCTGCGTCTTGCCCGCAAGCTTTGCCGGGAGCAGGTCCCGAGCCGGTTCGCTGTAGCCGACGGAGACGATCTTGTCCCCCTCGTAGGTGAACGTGGTGAGCGACGCGAGCGAGCACTGCCGGTTGCGCGGGTCGTGCCACAGCCGCCGCCGCTCGACGAAGGAGCGGGTCACCCAGATCGGCAACTGGTGGCTCACGCACACCGCCTCGTGCCCGCGCGCGGCGTCCCGGGCGGCGCCCAGCGCGCCCATCATCCGCACCACCTGCTCGATGTACGGCTCGCCCCACGAGGGCTTGAACGGGTTGGTGAGGTGCTTCCAGTGTGTGGGGTTCCGCAGCGAACCGTCGCCGACCCCGAAGGTCTTGCCCTGGAAGATGTTCTCCGCCTCGATCAGCCGATCGTCGGTGGCGATCTCCAGCCCTTGCCGGTCCGCGATCGGCGTGGCGGTCTCCTGGGCACGCTCCAGCGGCGAGGACACCACGTGGGTGATGTCACGCCCGGCGAGGTGGTCGGCGACCCGCTCGGCCATCTTCAGGCCCAGCTCCGACAGGTGGTAGTCGGGCAGGCGGCCGTACAGGATGCCGTGCGGATTGTGCACCTCGCCGTGGCGCATCAGGTGCACGATCGTCACATCGCGATTGGTCTGCGGCTTCTGAGCCATCGTCAGTTCTCCTGGGCACTCGCTGCGGCGCGGGCTGCGGCCGGCAGCGCGTCGAGGATACGGTTCACGGCCGTGTCGTCGTGGGCGGCGGACAGGAACCACGCCTCGAACGCGCTCGGCGGCAGGTACACACCGGCGTCCAGCATCGCGTGGAAGAACGCGGAGAAGCGGAACGCCTCCTGCGTGCGTGCCTGGTCGTAGTCGTGCACCGGGTGATCGGTGAAGAAGATCGAGAACATGTTCCCGGCGGTGGACACGGTGTGCGCCACGCCCTCCTTGGCCAGGGCGGCCGAGACCTCGGTGCGCAGCGCGAGCGAGACCCGGTCCAGGTGCTTGTACACCGCGTCGGTGCAGTGCCGCAGCGTGGTGACGCCGGCGGCGGTGGCGACCGGATTCCCGGACAGCGTGCCGGCCTGGTAGACCGGGCCGAGCGGGGCCAGCCGGGACATCACGTCGGAGCGCCCGCCGAAGGCCGCGGCCGGGAAGCCGCCGCCCATCACCTTGCCGAAGGTCAGCAGGTCGGGCACGACACCCTCGACGCCGAACCAGCCCGACTTGGACACCCGGAAGCCGGTCATCACCTCGTCGGAGACGAACAACGCGCCGTGCCGCTCGCACAGTGCCTTCAGGCCCGCGTTGAAGCCCGGACGCGGGGTGACCACGCCCATGTTGCCGGGGGCTGCCTCGGTGATCACGCAGGCGATGTCGGCGCCGTGCGCGGCGAACGCCGACTCGACGGAGGACAGGTCGTTGTACGGGAGCACGATCGTGTCGGCGGCCGAGGCGCCGGTCACCCCGGGCGTGTCGGGCAGCGCGAAGGTGGCCAGGCCGGAGCCGGCGGCGGCCAGCAGGGCGTCCACGTGACCGTGGTAACACCCGGCGAACTTGATCACCTTGGCCCGGCCGGTGAAGCCGCGGGCGAGGCGGATCGCGGACATGGTGGCCTCGGTGCCGGAGCTGACCAGGCGGACCTGCTCGACCGGGGCGATCCGGGAGACGATCTCCTCGGCGAGTTCGACCTCGCCGGCGCCGGGTGTACCGAAGGAGGTGCCACGCGCGACGGCCTCTCGGACGGCCTCCTGCACGGCGGGGTGCGCGTGGCCGAGGATCATCGGGCCCCACGAACACACCAGGTCCACGTATTCGCGGCCGTCCGCGTCGGTCAGGTACGGACCTCGGCCCGAGACCATGAAGCGGGGCGTGCCGCCGACCGCGCGGAAGGCGCGCACCGGCGAGTTGACCCCGCCGGGGGTGACGGCCCGCGCACGCGCGAACAGGGCGGCGGAGGCGGGTGCGGGGTTCTCGTTGACAGAGCTCACCCGGTCATGCTCTCAAACAAACCGGGCACCCTCGTCGTCCCCGGCGGCGCGGCGCCGCAAGCGCCGGATGGCGGGCGCCGGGGCGCCCGGACGGACCAACCACATGGGCGTCGGGGAGGGTGTGCACGGATTCGCGTTGGTTCCCGGGGATCCGGCAACCGAAACCGGGGGTCGGGAGCAGTATGATCGGGCCACCCGGACCCGTGCCCACGGGTGAGGCATGTCCGGCGGGGTGCAGCACGACGATCGGGGTGCGCGCGTGGCGGCGAGAACACGTCGGAGTGGGCGGTCCGGGCGACACCACCGGATAGCCGGCGGTCTCGGACCGGCGCTGGCGGCGCTGCTGTTGCTGGCCGGGACGGCCGCCTGCAGCGACGGGGACTCGGACGACGGCGGTACGACGGGGCTGCGCGGCGCCTTGGACGCGGTGCGCGACGACGCGTCCACCCGGGGCTGGTTCGAGTACGGCGATACGGCCGCGATCACCAAGGCCAACGGCGGCAGCACCTTCACCGGGCCCTACGGCACGCTGATCGGGACCGGCTCGCCCGATTTGGGCGGGCTGCGCGAACAGGTGGCACCGGCCCTGGGTTTCGACCCGGCCAAGGCGCGCGAGTCCTGGTCCGCCGGTCGACCGCCGTACCAGGGCGGGGTGTTCGTCGGCGGCTTCGACAAGAAGACTGTGCTCGACAAGCTCCGGGCCCTGGGCGCCAAGCCGGATCCGACCGAGCCGAGCGCACAACGACTGCGCGGAGACAACGAGTTGGGCTTCGATGACGCGCTGGCGCAGAAACTGCCGCTGGGCAACAACCACTTCAACGTGATTCGGGTCGCCGACCGGCAGATCGGCTACGGCTCGACGCTTCAGGGCGCCGACCTCACCCGCGGCGGCAACAGGCTCGGCGCCGACCCGACCGTGCGCGCGTTGGCGAACTGCCTGGACAAGCCGCTGGCCGCAGTGATCACCGATCGGGCCGCCGGTGGCGAGAGCGCGAACGGGCCCCGGATCGCGGTCGGGGTGACCGGCAAGGCCGGCACGCCGGGGACCGACGTGCTGTGTGTGGCGACCGGGTCGGACCAGGCCGCCCGGGCCGAGGCCGATCGACTGCGCACCCTGTTCACCGGCGGTGGCACCACCGCGGCGGGTGTGCCGTGGAGCGCGTTGCTGACCGACGTGCGCTCCACCGTGGCCGGCGCGAACGTGGTGAAGATCACCGCGCGTTCCGCCGGTTCGGTGCGAACGGGCGTATTCGTCAAGGCGTTGAACGACATGTCGCTCGGCCAAACCTTCTCGGGCGGGCCGCCTGGCCGGGAGCCCTGACGCATGCCGGGGCGGGACCGGTTCCGAGTGGTGCACACCTGTTACCCAAGCGCGGTACGGAATGCCCGGATGACCTGCGACGATCTTCAACGAGTCCCCTCGATCACCGACCAGACCGAGACAAGCGAGCAGGGAGCGATGGCGTCGGGCGCCACGGGTGTGCGCACGTGTCACGGAGCCGACCTTGGTCGGGAGGTGCACACGTGGGCGTGACATATGAGTACTTCGGCGCACCCGATCGCGCGACCGCGGCGCGGGTGCCTCCGCTGATCGATCCGACCGACACGGTGGAACGCCCCAGCAATTCCTATGTGTCGTTCGTGAAACCGGAGACGGTCAGCGCCATGGTGCTGTCGCTACTCGGGGACACCCCGCAGGACGCGACGCCGCCGCTGGAGTTGGTCGTGCTGCATCCCGCGCACGCGGTGATGCAGTTGCCGCCGATGTTGATGGACGTGCTGCGCAACGCGACCGAGGAGGAACTGGGCGCGGCGGCCTTCATCTGGTCGACGTTCCCGGACCGACGGGTGCCGCGCGACGCGTATCTGCTGTATCGGATGTTGCACGACTGGACCAAGTTCGCCCGCGAACTGCACCACGCCGGGCACCAGTTGTACTGCCTGATGCATTCGTGACGCGATCGGCCCGGAGTGCCGGCGCCGACTCTCCATCGATTAACCCACTTGAGTTATTAACTCACACGGTTTAACGTGCGGCCCATGACAGGAACGCACGGCGCTCCGGCGTCGGACCGCGGTGCCGGCGCGCGCCTTTTGATGATCGAGGCCGCGGAACGGCTGTTCGCCGAGCGCGGCATCAACGGGGTCTCGCTGCGCGAGATCGGCGCCCGGGCCGGGCAGCACAACACCGCTGCGGCGCGCTACCACTTCGGGTCGAAGGAGACCCTGGTGGACGCGGTCTTCCGGCATCGCATGGAGCCGGTGAACGCGCGGCGCCTGGCGATGCTGAACGAACTCGACCGGGCCGGGCACGGGCACGACGCCCGGGGTCTGATCGAGGCGTTCCTGTACCCGCTCGCCGACACGCTGGGCGAGCCCGGCAAACCCAGTTGGTACCTGCGCTTTTGCCTGCACGCCGCCTTCCTGGAGGGCACCGCAGTGCGCGACCTGGCCCGCGAGGAGTGGACGCGCGGGATGTACACCGTGCGAGAGCGCATGCTCGGCCTGCTGATCGAGCTGCCCGCCCGCGTCCGGGACGAGCGCTGGGTGCTGCTGTCGTCCTACCTCACGCACGCACTCGCCGACCGCGAGATGGCGCTGCACCACCCCGATCGGCGCACCCCCACCGATCGGGAGGTCTTCCTGGCGGGTCTGACCGACACCGCCGTCGCCCTCTTCCTGGCCCCGGTCTCCGCCCGGACCGAGGCCGCGATCGAACAATCCCGCTAGGCCCCGCCCGGCGCGGGGCCTCGCCTTGGCTCTGGAGGTTCGGCAATGACGAGCACCATCGACCAGCCCACCTACGAGGACCCCACTCCCGCCTCGGCCGCCGCGCTGGGCCTGGAGGTCCGGCCGATGGCCGGCCACATCGGCGCGGAAATCTTCGGTGTCGACCTGACCCGACCGCTCGCCGACAACGTGGTCGCCGAGATCCGCGCCATCTGGCTGAAGTGGAAGGTCGTGTTCTTCCGCGACCAGCACCTGACCCAGGAGCAGCACAAGGCGTTCGGTCTGCGGTTCGGCGAACTCGCGCCGGGACACCCGACGTTGCCCGCCGCGTTCCCCGAACACCCGGAGATCCTGCTGCTCGACAACGAGCAGCTGGGCATGGGTGGCGGCGGCAGCTTCGTGGAGAGCCGCTGGCACACCGACGTGACCTTCATTCCCAACCCGCCGACCGCATCCATCCTGCGCGGGGTGATCGTGCCGCCCTACGGCGGCGACACCCAGTGGGCCAACCTGACGCTCGCCTACGAGCGGCTGTCCGATCCGCTCAAGGACCTGCTCGACGGGCTGCACGCGGTGCACCACAACGCGCTGCCGATCAAGCGCGGCGAACTGCCGGGCAAGCTCGCGAAGCAGTTCCTCGGCGAGGGTCTGCGCGCGGTGCACCCGGTGGTGCGGGTGCACCCGGAGACCGGCGAGAAGGTGCTGTTCGTCAACCCGAACTTCACCAGTCACATCCTCGAACTGACCCGGCAGGAGGGCGCTCACATATTGGAGATGCTCTACGCGCACATCGCCGACGCGGAGTTCAGCGTGCGCTTCCGCTGGCAGCCGGGCAGCATCGCGTTCTGGGACAACCGCGCGACGGTGCATCTGGTGCCCACGGACGTCCCGCCGGGCATGCGCCGTTCGATGCAGCGGGTGACCCTGCAGGGCGCCAATTCGGTCGGCCCGGACGGCGCCGAGTCCTACGTCGTGCAGGGCTGACCGCCCCGGGGATCACCAATCGGCTTCGTCCACCCGGGTCCGACGCTCCCTCACCTGACGGGGCGTCGGATCTGCCGGTCGGACATCAGCGAGGGGGCTTGTCGGGTCGGCCGATTCGACGGGATGCTGTTCTCCGGGTGGCGTTTGTGCACCACCCGTTCTGCGCCCTCGCTAGATGCGAGATCGCTGCCGACAGCCTTTGGGGGGCGGCCGATGCCGACACGGGACCCGATGTTCCAGGGGCGCAGGCTCCGAGCCTTCCTGCGCCAGACGCGCGAGGCGTGCGGGTTCATCCAGCGGGACGTCGCGGTGGAGATGGACTGGTCGCTCTCGAAGCTGATCCGGATCGAGACCGGCCAGGTGAACATCTCGACCACCGACCTCAAGGCACTGCTCCAGCACTACGGCGTGGACGAGCCCGCCCGGGTCGCCGAGTACATCGACATGGCCCGGGCCTCGAAGCAGCGCAGTTGGTGGTACCAGTACCGGAACCACATCTCCAACGAGTTCAAGGTGCTGCTTGGCTACGAGTCCTCGGCCACCGTCATCCGCAACTTCGAACCACTTCTGGTTCCGGGCCTGTTGCAGACCGAGGAGTACGCGCGCGAGGTGCTTCGGATCATGGCCCCGCCGGAGACCCCCGGCCAGGAGGACATGGTCGCGCTGCGCATGGAGCGGCAGGAGCGGTTGATCCGGCCGGACGGCCCCACCATGCACTTCATCGTGGACGAGAGCGTGATGCACCGCACCGTGGGCAACGCCGCGATCATGCGCAACCAGATCCGGCGCATGCGCGACTTCGGCGAATGGCCGAACATCACCCTGCGGGTGATCCCGTTCTCCGCCGGCCTCTACTCCCGGGCCCGAATCGCCTACCAGCTCCTGGAGTTCCCGGAGATCGAGGACGAAGCCGTGCTGTTCATCGAGAACCCCTCGGGCGACATGATCATCCGCGAGGGCAACCAGGAGGACCCGCCGGCCGTCTCGCCGCTGTCCTATCTGGAAACGTTCTGGGGCATCGAGCAGTTGGCCTCGCGCGAGCTGGCGCCGGCCCTGCTGGACACCGCCCTCGAACGCTTCGGCCCCGGCTCGGGGCATCCGCACCCGGGCGCCGACACCGGCGAGTAGACGATGTGCGAACGGCGTAGTGGCAACAGGCCGGCTGCGTGCACGCGCGGAGCCAGGATGCGAGTTGAATACATCCTAAGAGCCACTTGGCTGATTGCGCGTTCCTGCGCATAATGGCAAGTGGTATCCGTTGCTCGATGTCGATGAGCAGCACGGTTTCGCGGCGGCCACCGCGAGGCGTAGAACGAGTTGTTCCGAAGTCGGATCTCATGACTTTTCGGGGCAACTCGTTCTTTTTTGCATGGTCCCTCGCATAGCCGACTCGACTCACTCTGGCGGAAGCGGACATCCCCAGGCACAATCACTGATGAGGGCATTATCGCCGTCCACCCCGCCCCTGCACGGTACACACCGTCAGCAAGAAAGGACGCTGGATTACGGAAAGGGGGTGAACTCGTGCAGGACGACTTCGAGAGGATGCTCCGCGTGATCTTTCTGCTGGTAGCCGTGGCCGCGGTGACAGCAGGAGCGCTTTATTACACGCTCCGAGCCGCCGGACTGCTCACTCTCATCGGGTAACGGATACCAACCCACCCGGGCCTCGCGCCCATGTCATTCGCGGCCTGCCGTCAGGCAGGCCGCCTCGCATGTCCGGGCCCAACGCGGCGAATGGCGGCGGTCAGGCTCGTGGTCGGCCGGTCTCGGCCAGGAACGACCCCCACGATCGGGCCCCGAAGACCAGCCGCGGCGCCGGTGTCTTCGAGTCCCTGACCTGGACCTCGTCGGCCAGCCTGGCCTCGACGCAGTTACTCGTTGCGCTCGCGCTGCTCTTGCGCCACGCACGTCCCAGCGGATCGAACTCCGCCATGACTTGCCTCCGAAAAGGGCCGATGGAAATAGGAAAGCCGGCGACCGGATGATTCCGTGCAGGGTCGACACCTCTGCGGGTTGACCGACTTCGAGGGCGCGCGCACAGCTTAGCGCCCGAGCTCGGTCGGGAGTGAAACCCCGCCGCACCCATCCGTATGAAATCGAGGGGTGTCGCCTGGCGATTTGCCAGGTGGCGGATTGCACTGTCGCTCACCCGTTCGCAGCATTTCCGACCCGCCCGGATATGACCGGTGAACGAGAGAAGGCGAAAGCCGTGAATTCGGAACATCAGCGTCCGGATCCGTTCTTTCCCAGTCGATCCCGGAGGCTGTCGACCAATCGGAGGAACAGGTCCGTGGGCGGGACCTTCTCCGGGTCGATGACCGTCTCTCGGACCACCGCCACCACCGGGCCGCTGCGCACGATGCCGTAGTCCACGTATTGGTCCAGGTTGCCGTTGATCACACCCTGGGTGCGCCACGCGTCGCCGGACCGGTCCAGCGGCTCGATCCGGGGCAGGCCGTCCGCCGCCAGGTTGGGCTGGTTGCTCGGACACGGGCCGGCCATGCCGCTGGTCAGGTCCGCGGCCGCCACCTCGGCGGTGCGCTCGTCCGGGTAGCGGACCAGGACGACCTGGCCGCCGCCCTGCCCGGCGTGATTGAACACGCGCTCCTGCGCCTCCACCGCGCCGAGCCCGGAGATCGTCTGCGTCGTACACGGGCCCAGGCTGTCGGTCAGCGCCTGCCGCGTCTCCGTCACGTGCCAGTTCTCGTACACCCCCGCCACCACCGGAAACTCCTGCGCACTGGGGTAAAGCGCATCACTGAGCGCCACCGCGGTGGTGGGTGCCGGGCTCGCCTGCGGCTGCGCCGCAGCGGCCTCCCGGCGCGGCGGCGTTCCGTCGTCGTCGGATCCGATGCCCAACAGGGTCACCCCGCCGGCGAGCACCACGAGCGAGGCGGCGCCGATCAGGGCCCGGTTGCGCAGGCGCCGGCGACGGACCGCCTTGTGGACGCCCGCGACGGGCGGCAGCGGAACCCGTGGGGCGAGGTGCACCACGAGGTCACGAAAACGCTCGTCGAGTCGCTCCACGTCGTGCTCGTCGTCCGCGTGTTCAGGGCTGTGCCGCATGTCCGAACTCGCCATTCCCCACTCGACCGGGCATTTCCGACCCGACAGGCCGTTCCGCATTCGACAGGTGTTCAGTTTGACGTATGGGCCGCGCGCGATGGTTCCCGGCCGGTCGGGCGCTCATGACGTCTTGCGGGTGAGCGTGCCTCGCGACGTCGAGGTCAGGAAGCCGTCGCCCGGCGAGACATAGGACATGGTGGTCGAGGTCAACGACTTGAGTTCGACGTCGCCGTCCACGCAGCCCAAGTTGCGGGTCAGGTGGCTGGTCATCCGGACGCCGGTGTCGGCCGAGACCGAGAGCAGTTCCAGATCGGCCTCGCAGTCGGCCTTTTCGCCGAGTTGCCCGGTGGAGGTGAGCAGGTTGGTGCCGACCTTCTTGTCGCCCACCTTCCCACCCGTCAGCGTCATGGTGACCTGGGAAATGCTGCCCGTATCGGAGCGCATGGTCCCGGACCAGCTTCCCAGGTAGGCCTGCGGCAGGGTGCCCGAGCCGGTCGGCGGCCGGACGGTGCCCGTACCGGTGCTCGGCCCGCTGCTCGGCCGCCCGGAGGCTTGCGGGCTCGCGTCGGTCGAAGGTGCCTCGCGGCCCTCGCCGGCACCGACGCTGTCCGGGTCGTGCTTGTCGCCGGCCCACGGCCGCAGCAGCGCGAGCACGACGGCGCCCGCGATCAGCGCGACGGCGAGCGGGTACGCCCACCGGCGCCGCCACCACGGGCGGTGTGCAGGCGTCGGCGGCGGCGCATACGTCTCGGGCCCCTCCCCCGCGGGCGGTGCGGCGGCGGACGCGGAGATCCAGGGCGGCCCGGTGACGGGGCCCGGCGGGACCTGCGATGGACGAGCCGGCGCAGCGGGCGCGGGCGGGCGGTCGTCCCACGTGGGCGCGCCGGTGCCTGCGGACACGAACGAGCCCGCGTCCGGCGCGCCGTCGTCGTCGAGTTCGAGCAGTTCGACCGCGCGCCGCGACAGCGCGGTGGTCATGTCCGGCGGCAGCCAGTTGCCCGCCACCAGGTCGGTCGTACCGTCCGGCGCCAGCGCGGCGAGCAACTCGGCGGGGGTGGGCCGGGAAGCCGCGTGCTTGGCCATGCACGCGCCGACGATCTCGCGCAGGGCGGCCGGCAGCTCGTCCAGGCGCGGCTCCTGCGCGACGATCCGGTACATCAACGCCTGTCCGCTGCCCTCGCCGAACGGTCCCGTCCCGGTCGCGGCGAACACCAGCACCGCACCGAGCGAGAACACGTCGCTGGGCGGCCCGATGTCACGCCCGTCGACCTGCTCGGGCGACATGAAGCCGGGCGAGCCGACGGCGTGCCCGGTGCGGGTGAGCACCGAGGCGTCCATCGCGCGCGAGATGCCGAAGTCGATCACCCGCGGCCCGTCCAGGGACAGCAGCACGTTCGACGGCTTGACGTCCCGGTGCACCAGCCCGGCCTCGTGCACCGCGATCAGCGCCTCGGCCAGGCCCGCGCCGAGCGTGCGCACCGTCTCCTCGGGCAGCGGCCCGCGCCCGGACACCGCCTCGTACACGCTGTGTCCGGCGACGTAGCCGGTGACCACCCACGGGGTGCGCGCCTCGGTGTCGGCGTCCAGCACCGGCGCGGTCCAGGCACCGCCGACCCGCCGCGCGGCGTCCACCTCGCGGCGGAACCGCTCGCGAAAGGCGGAGTCGTCGGCCCACTCGGCGCGGACCACCTTGATCGCGACGATCCGACCACCTCGGTTGCGCCCGAGGTAGACCCGACCCATGCCGCCCGCCCCCAGCACGCGGAGCACCCGGTAGTCGCCGATCTGCCGCGGATCCTCGGGCTCCAGCGGTTTCACAGGACATCCCCTCATCGCGTCCGGCAGTTGGCCAGAGAATACGCGGCTGTCCGCATTTGGGGGGTCCCGGACGGCCGGTCCGGACCGGATCCGAGGTGCTTCCCTCGGGCCGGGTCCGGGCCGGCCGGCGGGTGGTCGGCTCAGAACTCGACGGGCAGTGCGATCAGGCCGCGGATGAAGGACGACGGGCCGTGCGCGAGGTCGGCCTCGGGGGCCAGGCGCAGGTCGGGCAACCGGCGCAGCAGTTCCTCGAAGGCGACCCGGATCTCCAGTCGGGCCAGTGAGGAGCCGAGGCAAAAGTGCGGCCCGGTGCCGAACGCGATGTGCGGGTTGGGGGTTCGGAAGGCGTCGAAGCGCTCCGGCTCGGCGAACACCTCGGCGTCGCGATTGGCGGCCCCGTACAGCATCATCACGGTCGAGTCGGCCGGGATCACCGTGCCGTGCAGCTCCACGTCACGTGTCGTGTGCCGGGCCATGTTGACCACCGGCGACACCCAGCGCAGCGATTCCTCGACGGCCGACGGGATCAGCGTCGGGTCCTCGCGCAGCCGGGCCGATTGCTCGGGGTTGGCCAAAAGCGCGGCGATCCCGCCGGAGATCACGTTGCGCGTGGTCTCGTTGCCGCCCACGAGCAGCAGCAGGGATTCGCCGATCAGCTCGTCGAAGGACAACTTCTCGCCGTCGATCTCGGCCCCGACCAGGATTCCGATCAGGTCGTCGGAGGGGGTCTTGCGGCGGTCCTCGATCACCTGCGTGGTGTAGGCGACGTACTCGGTGAACGCCTCGCCCGCCTTGTGGCTGAGCTCGCCGCCGTCGGAGAGCATCACCATCACGTCGGCCCAGTGCTGGAGCTGGTCGCGGTGCTCGGCGCCGACCCCGAGCATCTCGCCGATCAGCGTCATCGGCAGCGGCGCGGAGAACTGCCGGACCAGGTCGGCACTGCGACCACCGGCGATCATCGCGTCGATCAGCGAGGTCACGATGTCCCGGACGTGCTCCTCCATCGCGGCGATCTGCCGGGGGGTGAAGCCCTTGGAGACCAGCTTGCGGCGTCGGTAGTGGGTCGGGTCGTCGGAGTCGATCATCGAGGGTTGCGGGTAGCCGATCGGGCGCGAGCCCTTGGCCGAGGAGAACAGTTCGGGGTTGCGCTCGGCCCAGGCCAGGTCGGCGTGCCGGCTCAGACCCCAGACGCCGGCGCGCTCGCTGTAGTAGACGGGCGCGTGCTCGCGCAGCCAGGCGTAGTCGGTGAAGGGGTCACCGGCGTACCAGTCCCGGTCGAGCAGGTGGATGTCGCGGGTCGTGGGAGCCGTCATGGCAAGCCTCCGGGTGATCACGTATCGAGCGGGACGAAGAGTCGGACGGCGGTACGCATCAGGTCCTGCACCTCGTCGAGCGCGCGGCCGCGTGCGGTGAGGCTGACCAGGCCGGAGAGCAGGACGTGGCCGAGCACCGTTTCGATGTCGCGCCGCCGCTCCGTATCGGCGCCGTCCTCGCGATCGGCCGCTTCGCCGAAGGCCAGGCCGGTGATCCGATGGATGCTCTGGTGGAAGGTCTCCTGCGACTGGCCGGCGGACGGGTCCGGCGCGGTCGCGGCCTGCACCACGGCCTCGGTCAGCAGCCGGTTGTCCGCGCTGACCTCGACGATCCGGCACAGCAGCGCGGCCAGCCGGCCGGCCGGGTCCGCGGGCAGCGGTCGGGCCGCGAGCTCGTCGGCGAGTTCGCCGATCCACAGCGCGGACACCTCGCTCAGCAGGTGGTTCTTCGAGGTGAAGTAGCGGTACACGGTGGCTCGGGCCACCCCCGCGCGGTCCGCGACGTCGTGCATCGTCACGGCCGCGTAGCCGCCCTCCAGGGCGAGGTCGCACGCGGCGCGCACCAGCCGCTCGCGCCGGGCCTGTTGGTCGCGGGTGAGCGATCTGGTGAGGGTGATCGTCGAACTGGTGCGGGGTTCGGCCACGGGAGAGCCTGTCCTCTGGGATCGCGCTTCGGGCTGGGTACCGCGGGCTTGATGCGAGGCCGGTGCGGGGTCGGGTGCTCGGGACGCCGGGGTCCCGGGCGGTGTGCGCCGACTCGTTCCGCGGTGATCTTGCCTACGGATGAGACGGAAGTCTAGTCTGACGTCTCGTCAGATTTAGTGAGAACGTGTTCCAGTAATTTCGGGGCCCGATCGATCGCCGGAGACGCCGTGACCGCCAGAAAAGGACCCCTCGCGGGCATTCGCGTGGTGGAGTTCGTCGGCCTCGGGCCGGGCCCGTTCTGCGGGATGCTGCTTGCCGACCTCGGTGCCGAGGTGCTGCGCGTGGACCGCGCGGACGAGGCCCGCAAGGGCTTCGCGAAGCCGCCGCGCAATCCGATGAACCGGGGCAAACACTCGATCGCGGTCGACCTCAAGCACCCGGACGGGGTCGAGCTCGCGCTGCGCCTGCTCGCCGACGCCGACGCGCTGATCGAGCCGTTTCGACCCGGCGTGATGGAGCGCCTGGGCCTGGGTCCCGACGTGGTCGCCGAGCGCAACCCGCGGCTGGTGTACGGCCGGCTCACCGGCTGGGGCCAGACCGGGCCGCTCGCGTCGGCGGCCGGGCACGACATCGACTACATCGCGCTGGCCGGGATGCTGGAGCCGATCGGCCGGGCCGGCCAACCGCCGAGCATTCCGCTCAACCTGATCGGCGACTTCGGTGGCGGCGGCCTGCTGCTCGCTTTCGGCCTGGTCGCGGCGCTGCTGGAGGCGGGCCGCTCGGGACGGGGCCAGGTGGTGGACGCGGCGATGATCGACGGCGCCGCGACGCTGGGTGCGACCTGGTTCACCATGGGCGCCGCCGGGATGCTCGGACCTCGTGGGACCAACATGCTCGACGGCGGCGCGCCGTTCTACGACGTGTACGAGACCGAGGACGCCAAGTACGTCGCGGTCGGCTCGATCGAGCCGAGGTTCTGGGCCGAGCTGATCCACCGACTCGGTCTGGACCGGGACCCGGTGTTCGCCGACTTCGCCAGGCAGCACGACCCGGCGCACTGGCCCGCGATGAAGGCCCGGCTCGCCGAGGTGTTCGCGGGCCGCACCCGGGACGCGTGGTGTGCGCTCCTGGAGGGCACCGAGACCTGCTTCGCGCCGGTGCTCTCCCCCGGCGAGGCGCCCGCGCACCCGCACCACGTCGAGCGCGGCACCTTCCTGCATGCCGACGGCCTGCCCGAACCGGCCCCCGCACCGCGCTTCTCCCGTACGCCCGCCGCCGTGCCGGCCCGGCCGGTGCACCCGGGACCGGCCGCACAGGGCGGCGACACCGATGTCGCGCTGGCCGGATGGGGCCTGGCCGCGGCCGAGATCGAGCGCCTGCGGGACGCGGGCGCGATCGTCTGACTCCGCATCACCACCAGTACGGGCAACAGGTATCAGGCAGGGGATCGCATGGAACTTCACGAGGCGCTGTACACCACGCGCGCGATGCGCCGGGTCGGGCCGGATCCGATCCCGCCCGACGTGCAGGCCCGCATCCTGGACGCGGCGGTACGCGCGCCCAGCGGCGGCAACAGCCAGGGCTGGCGCTTCCTGCTGGTGGACGCCCCGGGCGTCAAGGGCCGGCTCGGCCCGCTGTACCGGGACGCGATGGACAGCTTGTGGAAGACCATATACGCGCCGCGCGTGGCCGCCGCCGAGGCGGATCCGGACAGCGCGGACAGCCGGTCCTTCGTCCGGGTGCGGCGCTCGTCCCAGTGGCTCGCGGACAACTTCGAACAGGTCCCGCTGTTCATGTTCGGCTTCACCCGGCACGATCCCACCGGCGGCTCGATCTTCCCGGCGGTGTGGAGCGCGATGCTGGCCGCTCGCGCCGAGGGGGTGGGTACCGCGCTGACCGCGGTGCTGGGCATCTCGCATCGGGACGCGGTCCTGGAGGTGCTCGGGGTGCCGCCCGACCAGGGCTGGCACATGGCGTGCTGCGTGTCGTTCGGCTATCCGACCGGCACGTGGGGTGTGGCGCCCAGGACGCCGGTGCACGAGGTGGCGTATCGCAACACCTGGGGCGAACCGCTCGGGTTCGAGGTGCCGGCGCCGTTGTGGCCTGCCGACGGTGCGGCGTACGTGCCCACCACGTTCGAGGGAGATGCCCGGTGACACGTGCCGACCTGCCGCTGCGAGACACGGTGGCGCTGGTGACCGGAGGAGGCAGCGGGATCGGGCTGGGCTGCGCACGGCGGTTCGCCGCCGACGGCGCACACGTGCTGATCGCGGGCCGCAGTGCGGACCGATTGCGCGGCGCGGTGGCCGAGTTGGAGAAGGTCGCGGCGACCGGCGTGCACATCGCATACGCGGTGACCGACGTGACCGACGAGGACCAGGTCCGGGCGGCGGTGGCCGGCGCGGCCGAACTTGGGCCGCTGCGCGCGGTGGTCGCCTCAGCGGGCGGCAACTCCACGATGGGTCCGCTGACTTCGCTCGACACGGCCAAGTGGCGCGAGACGGTCGAGCTGAACCTGACCGGCACGATGCTCGTGCTCAAGCACACGGCCCGGCTGATGGCGGCGGCCGGCGGCGGCTCGTTCGTGGCGATCTCCTCGATCGCCTCGGCCAGGACGCATCGCTGGTTCGGCGCGTACGGCGTGAGCAAGGCCGGCATCGACCACCTGGTCCGGCTCGCCGCCGACGAACTCGGCGCGAGCGGCGTCCGGGTGAACAGCATCCTGCCCGGCCTGGTGGCCACCGAAATGGTCGACGCGGTCACCCAGGGCGGCCCGGTCCTGGACGACTACCTGGCCTGCACGCCGCTGGGGCGGGTCGGACAGGCCGACGACATCGCCTCGCTCGCGGCCTTCCTGGTCGGCCCCGAATCAACCTGGATCACCGGCCAGAACATCAACGTGGACGGCGGTCACCACCTGCGCCGGGGTCCCGACTTTCGGGCCTTCCTGGAGCCGGTCTTCGGCGCCGACGGCCTGCGCGGCATCGTCGCGGAAGGGAACTGACCATGACCCAGCGGGTATTCAACCTGGCGGACCTGTTCGAGGTCGTGGTGGACGCCTGTCCGGATCGGCTCGCGCTGGTCGCGGGCGAGGTTCGGCTGACCTACCGCGAGCTGGACGAGCGGGCCAACCGGGCCGCGCACGCCTTCATCTCGGCGGGGCTGGCGACCGGCGCGCACATCGGCATCTATTCGCGCAACCGGGCCGAGTGGCTGGAGGCGATGATCGGCGCGTTCAAGGCGCGCATGGTGCCGATCAACATCAACTACCGCTACGTCGAGGACGAGCTGCGCTACATCGTCGACAACGCGGACCTGGCCGGGCTGGTCGTCGAGCGCGGTTACCTGCCCAAGGTCGCGGCGGTGCGCGACGACGCGCCGACGCTCGCGCACGTGTTCGTCCTCGCGGACGAGTTCGACGAGAAGCTCGACGGGAGCGTCGACTACGAGGAGGCCCTCGCGGCCGAGAGCGGTGCTCGCGACTTCGAGCAGCGCTCTCCCGAGGACCGGTACATGGTCTACACCGGCGGGACCACCGGCTTTCCCAAGGGCGTCGAGTGGCGCTCGCACGACATCTTCTGCTCGGCGATGGGCGGCGGGAACTTCGGCGGCGAACCGATCGCGGATCCCGAACTGCTCGCCGCCAAGGCCGAGGGCGCCCCGCTGGTCCAGATGCTGACCACGCCGCTGATGCACGGCAACGGCCAGTGGGTCACCTGGATCACCCTGTTCAGCGCGGGCACCGCAGTGATGTGGACCGGCCTGCGCTACGACCCGGCCGAGATCCTGCGCATGGTCGAACGTGAGGGCTGCGTGACGATGATGCTGGTCGGCGACGCGATGGCCCGCCCGATCGCGGACGAGTTGGAGAACGGCGAGCACCGCGTGCCGACGCTCAAGGTGATCGGCTCCGGCGGCGCGCTGCTCTCCCCGGCGGTCAAGGCCCAGCTCACCCGGCTGATCCCCGGTCTGTACATCGCCGACAGCTTCGGCGCCTCGGAGTTCGGGGCGGGCAGCTCGCAGACCCCCGGCGGCCGCTTCCCGCTCAAGCCCAAGACGGCGGTGCTCGGCGAGGACCTGCGTCCGGTGGGCGTGGGCGAGAGCGGCCGGATGGCCCGGACCGGATACATCCCGATCGGCTACTACAAGGACCCGGTCAAGACCGCGGACACCTTCCACATCGACCCGGACGGCGTGCGCTGGGTCATCCCCGGCGACTTCGCCCGGGTCGAGGACGACGGTGACGTGACCCTGCTCGGCCGCGGCTCGGTGTGCATCAACACCGGCGGCGAGAAGGTCTTCCCGGAAGAGGTCGAGGGCGTACTCAAGGCGCACCCGGCGGTGTACGACGCGGTCGTGGTCGGCATCCCGGACCCTCGCTTCGGCGAGCGGGTGGCCGCGGTCGCGTCGCTGCGCCCGGGCCACACCCTGACCACGAAGGACCTGGCCGAGCACGCCCGGGGGCAGCTGGCCGGCTACAAGATCCCGCGGGATCTGGTCACGGTCCCCGAGGTGCCGCGCACTCCGGCCGGAAAGCCGGACTACCGGTGGGCGAAGGAAACGGCGGTGGGGGCGCTCGGGGAGTAGGGGTTGGGTGGGAGTGCCGGCGCGTTGGGGGGTGGGCGGGGCACGGGGGTGGGGGCTTCGCCTATCGTAGGCGCATGATCGTGCCTCGTCAGCGGACCGGGCTGCTTGCCACCGGGATTCGTTGGCATGATGGTCGGCCGTATCTGGTGTTGATCGACGCGGCGGATGTGGAGTCGCTTCAGGTGCTCGCTCCCGGTACCACCACCGGGTGGCGGTTGGCCGGTCCGCGTACGTGTGTGGGCATACGGCGCAAGAGCGGGCGGCGCGTTCCGTGCCCCATGCTCGCGCCGCTGCCGGCGACGGCTCCGCGGTCGCAGTGTGACGCCTGTGCGTCGGCCGACCCGGGCCGAAAGCTCGCGCGGGATCAGGCGATGGACGACCCGCGGCCGTTCTCGCTCTACCTCGCGTGGTTCGGGCCCGGGCTGGTCAAGGTCGGCCTCACCGCCACCGAGCGCCGCGCGGCCCGACTCGCCGACCAGGGTGCGCCGATGTTCACGTGGCTCGCGCACGGCCCGCTGGTACCCATCCGCAGCACCGAGCGCGCGTGCTCGGCCACCGGCACGGTCCGGGAGCGGATACCGCACAAGGCCAAGGCGGCCGCCTGGTGGCGCACCCGCACGCCCGGCCCGCCGGCCGAACTCGCCGACGCGCATGCGCGGTTGATCCCGCTCCTGCCGGACACGCTGACCTCGGCGCCGTGCGACATCCAGGACCTGACCCGGTTCTACGGCCTGACCGACCCGCCGCCGCCGACCCGGGATCAGGTCGCCGGACTGGCCCAGGACGCGCTGCTGCACGGCGAGTTCACGTGCGTCGCGGGGCACGACGCACTGATCACCACGGACACCGGGCCGCTGTTCGTGGATCTGCGGCTGCTCACCGGCTGGCAGTTGACACCGGCCCGGGGTCGCCCCCGGGGCATCGCCGTCAAGCCCCTGGAGACGGGTCGGGCGCCGGACGGGTCGGTGCAGGAGGGGCTGTTCTAGGGGCTGCTCCAGGGACTGTCCGGAGGAGCGGGGTGGGATTCAGGACACGAGACGCGCCTTGCGCTCGTTCGCCGGGGCTGCTCGCCACCTCAGATCCGGGATGCGGTTGGGCAGGATCCCGGCCCGGCGCCCGCGTCGATCGGCTTGCTGCGGTCGTACGGATCCACCGTCGCCGGGGCGCCGGTCGGCGTCCCGGTGGGTATGTGGTCCTCCGGGAACTCCGGGCGCACGAAGCCGTCCAAGCGGGTACACGAACTGTTCGCGATGTCGTTGTCGACGTTCGCCACGGCTATCCGACCGTGCGTGGTCGACCGGTAGCGAGGCCCCCGGTACACCTTGGTCTCCAGCACCCGGCGAACCACGGAGCGGGTGACGCTCGCACCGGGCCCGCTGCCGGCCTTGGCCACCGGGTAGACGAACGAGTAGTCCGCGTGCACGGTCAGCATGCCCTCGCGGTCGGTGTCGTAGCTCGTAATCCCGTTGATCTTGACCACCGAGCCCACCAGCTCGACGTCCTTGGGGTCGAACCTGGTCAGCCACGCCTTCGGGTTGTCCCCATCCGCATCCCACCGGGTCGCGGTCATCGCGTTCTCGATCCGCGCGACGAGCCCGTCGGCCGGATCCAGCAGGGCGAGGTAGCCGGCCGGGCGGGCACCCGCGAGCACGTCGCGGTCCAGGTTGCCCGCGATCAGCAGCCGGCGGGTCAGTTCCAGTGCCTCGGTGACCTCGGCGACGGAGTACCCGGGCACGGCCCTGGCCTCGGGCATGGACAGGCCCGCCTCGTTGTCCGCGTAGTTGAGCGCCGGCGACCCGGCGAACGGGTTCTTCCGGGTCGGCATGTCCGGGTCCACACCCTGCTGTCGCGCCGCGACCGAAGGCACGGAGGTGGCCACCCCGGTCACCGGCGGCTGCACCATCGGGTCGTCCGCGGTGGCCGTGTTCGATGTCTCGAACCAGCCGAACACCCGGTCCGGGGCTGCGGCGAAGGCCACCAGGGCGAGCACCGCGACGGTGACCAAGACCGTCTTGAGCCGAGGTCGCCGGCCGCGCGCCTTGGGCGCATCGGACCGCCAAGGACGGTCCTGCGGCGGCTCGTTCGCCCACTGGCGGGCCAACATCCTTGCTCGTGCCGATCCTTCCGTCCGGGTCGCGCCCTTGACGAAATCCTCGTCGAACACGTACCCGGCGAACGGGTCGTTCACATCGGCCCCACCCGACGAACCACCCGATTGTCCATCCATCCGGTCGCGGTCATCGCCTGCGTCCCGGCCCCCCTTGTTCTCCGACACGCGATCAAGATATCGACGCCAACCGACAGGCCGGGTCGAGGGTGGCGCACCCTACGTTTGCCCGCGAAATCATCGACCCGACGGCACGGGCCGTTTCCGGCCTCGGACGCCTCGATCGACGAACACGGGGTCGGCGTCGAGGTCGTGTCCTTGACTTCGAGTTCACTCCAACTCGTAGGCTCCCGATCATGAACAGCGCATCAGACACCGTCACCACCGCCCCGGACAACCGCTACGAGCGCGGCCTCGCCGTACTGCGGCAGGTCGCCGGCACCGACCGGCCCGCCGTGCTCGAAAGCCTTGCCGACATCGCCCCCGATCTGGCCCGATACACCGTCGAGTTCGGCTACGGCGACATCTATTCACGCCCCGGACTCACGCTCCGGCAGCGGCAGTTGGCCAACGTCGCGGCCCTGGCCGCGATCGGCCACGCGGCGCCGCAGCTGCGCTTCCACCTGACCGGCGCGCTCAACGTCGGCTGCACGCGGCGCGAGATCGTGGAGACCCTGATCCACGTCTGCGTCTACGCCGGTTTCCCGGCCGCGCTCAACGGGCTGACCGCGGCCCGCGAGGTCTTCGAGGCCCACCCGGCGGCGGCCGACGCCGCCCCGATCGAGGCGCCCGCATCCACCGAGACCACCGCCGACCGTTACCGTCGGGGCCTGGCCGCGCTCACCGAGATCGACGGTCACGCCGGCGAACAGGTCATCGCGTCGCTTCGGGACATCGCCCCGGACCTGGGCCGCTACCTGCTGGAATTCGCTTTCGGCGACGTGTACTCGCGCACCGGCCTGGATCTGGAGACCCGCGAACTCGCCACGATCGCTATGTGCACCGCGCTCGGCACGGCCGCGCCGCAGCTCGCGGTGCACATCCACGGCCTGCTCAACGTCGGCGGCACCGAGGAGGAAGTGGTCGAAACGATCACCCAGATGGTCGGCTATGCGGGCTTCCCCGCCGCGCTGAACGGCATCAACGTCGCCCGCGCGGTGTTCGCCGAGCGGGCCCAGGCCGGCGTACAGGGCTAGGAAGGTTCCGCCGCGTCGTCCTGCGGCAGCATGTACACGTCGCGGCCCTCCCGGTCCACGAACGCGTCGCTCGCCCGGAAGCCGACCCGGCGGGCCAGGGTCAGGGACGGCACGTTGGCCGCGTCGATCACCGCGACGATCGGCATCGACGGGAGTGTCCGGCGGGCCAGGTCGAGGATGACGTCGACCGCCTCGCGAGCCAGACCCCGACCCCAGGCGACCGGCGCGAAACGGTAGTAGAGGTTGAACACCGGTATGCCGTCCGGCCGCAGCCGCCGGGTCAACTGGGTCCCGGCGAAGCCGAACACCCCGGCCGGGTCCTCGCGCGGCGCGACCGCGCAATAGCCGATCCCGTCCCGTTCCCAGTCCTCGATCATCGAGTCCAGGAACGCGACCCCCTCCTCGGCCGACCGCATCGGCCCGTGCGGGTTGTAGCGATTGGTCTCCGGATCCCCGTGCACGGCGAACACCGCCGCCGCGTCCTCGGGGTGGGGCCGGGTCAGAACCAGTCGTGCGGTCTCGACGACCGTGATGCGAGATGCCACGCGCGTGCCGTTCGATGTGGATCGGATCGGATCGGCTTTGGTTCGGTTCGATTCGTGAATGCCATCTCTGTCGAGCCTACTGAACGCCTGGGCGCCACTACCCGCCCGGCGGCCGACCGCCCGTACCGGTCGACCCGGCACCGACGTACCTTCCCGGTGTCCGGGTTCAGACCTGGTAGCGGTTCGGGGCGAAGGCCTGGGGGTTGGCCTCGATCCAGGCGGAGGTGCGGCGCAGGCCCTCGGTCAGGTCGATCCGGGGCTTCCAGCCGGCGAGTTCGCGGGCCTTGGTGGTGTCGGACAGCAGGCGTTCGACCTCGCTGCCGGCCGGGCGCAGCCGGGTGCGGTCGACCACGATCTCCGCGTCCCGGCCGGAGGCCACGATCAGCGCCCGGGCCAGTTCACCAATCGAGACCTCGGTGCCGGTACCCAGGTTGATCACCTCGCCCAGCGTGGCGTCGGCGAGCGCGACCGCCGAGGAACCCTCGGCGGTGTCGGTCGCGTAGGTGAAGTCCCGGGTCGGCGTGAGCGAGCCGAGCCGCACCTCGCGACTGCCCGCGTGCAACTGGGCCAGGATGGTCGGGATCACCGCGCGGGCCGACTGGCGCGGGCCGTAGGTATTGAACGGCCGCACCACCGACACCGGCAGCTCGAACGTGTGCCGGTAGGACAGCGCCATCATGTCCGCGCCGATCTTCGAGGCGGAGTACGGCGATTGCGGCTGGAGCGGGTGGCTCTCGGTGATCGGGGTGTCGAACCTGCTCGACAACGCGGCCAAGTTCAGCCCGCCCGGCGGCCCGGTCGAGGTGCGGCTCGGCGCCGACCTCGAACTCACCGTGCGCGACCACGGCCCCGGCATCGCGGCCGAGGACCTGCCGTACGTCTTCGACCGCTTCTACCGGGCCTCCGCGGCGCGTTCGCTGCCCGGCTCCGGGCTCGGGCTGGCGATGGCCCGGCAGATCGCCAGGGCGCACGGCGCCACGCTCACCGCCGAGCCGGCGTCCGGCGGGGGCGCACTGTTTCGGCTGCGGTTCGCCGGCACACCGCCGGGCGCGGGGTCGCCGAACGCCGAATAGGTGCCGGTCGGGGCGCCACCGACCGGCCGCCACCGACCGGGCGGACCCCGGCGCTCAGTTGCGGTCCGCGAGCAGGTGTCGGGAGCCGTCGACACCCACCCCCTCGCGCCGCAGCGCCCGGGTGCGGTGTTCGCGCGGACTCATCCCCCGGACCCGCTTGAAGGCCGTGCTGAGCGCGAACGCGTCGCCGTAGCCCACCTTCTCCGCGACCCCGCCGACCGTGGCGTCCGGTTCGCACAGCAGGTCCGCAGCCAGGGCGAGGCGCCAGCCGGTGAGGAAGGTCATCGGTGGTTCGCCGATCAGCTCGGCGAACCGGCGGGCCAGCGAGGCCCGGGAGACCCCCGCCTCGGCGGCCAGCGACGCGACCGTCCACGGCTGTTCGGGGTTGTTGTAGATCAGACCCAGCACGTGCCCGACCACCGGATCGCGGTAACCGCGGTACCAGCCCGGCGCGTCCGACCCCGACCGGGCGAACCACGTGCGCAGCATGGCGATCAGCAGCAGGTCCAACAGCCGGTCCAGGACCGCGTCCTGCCCGGGCCCGTCCTTGACGATCTCGTCGGCCAGCAGCGGGATCACCGCGAAGTCCCCCTCGCTGTGCCGGATCACCGCGAGCGCGGGCAGCGCCTCCAGCAGCGAGCGGCTGACCTCGCCGGCCATCTGGTACGTCCCGGTCAACATGATCGTCTCGGCGTCCGCGCTGTTGCCCCAGGAACGCACGCCCAGGGCCATCTCCTTGGCCAGGTCCCGCCCGTCCGGGGTCGAACAGCGCTGGCCCGGATGGATGATGATCTGCGGCTGCGAGCCCGGCTCGTCGGAGATCCGGTAGTGGTCGGGGCCGCGCACGATCGCCACGTCTCCGGCGGTCAGTCGTACCGCCTCACCCCGATCCAACGCGATCCACGCATGGCCGCGCACCATCGACACGATGGTCAGCGGCGCCTCGTCGTGAATGCGCATCGACCACGGCGGGCTCAGCATCGAACGGAGCAGGAAGGCGCCTTGCGCCCGAGGTCCGTTGAGCAGACTCGCGAGAGCGTCCATGCGCAAATCCTAGACGATCAAACATGCAATTGGGTGTTTCAGCGATGTTCAGTCTCACTACGAGGGCATTGAATAGAGCCATGACAACGAGCGAGCAGCGCACCGCGAACACCACCGACACCACCACGCTGGTCCTGGGCGGGACCGGGAAGACCGGCCGCCGGATAGCCGAGAAGCTCACCGCGCTGGGTCGTCCGGTCCGGATCGGCTCCCGATCGGCGCCCGTCCCGTTCGACTGGGAGGACCGCACGACGTGGGCCCCGGCGCTACGCGACATCGACCGCGTGTACATCTCCTTCCAGCCCGACATCGCCGCGCCCGGCGGTGCGGACACGGTCGGCGCGTTCGCCGACCTCGCCGTCGAGAGCGGCGTCCGGCACCTGGTCCTGCTGTCCGGCCGCGGCGAGCCCGAGGCCCAGGACGCCGAGGCCCGGGTGCGCGCGTCCGGCGCCCAGTGGACGATCGTGCGGGCCTCCTTCTTCGCGCAGAACTTCGACGAAGGCGAGTTCCTCGGCCCGATCATGGACGGCGAGGTCGCGCTTCCGGTCGGCGACGTGGGTGAACCCTTCATCGACGTGGACGACATCGCCGACGTCGCGGTCGCCGCGCTCACCGAGGACGGACACACCGGCCAGGTCTACGAGGTGACCGGCCCGCGGCTGCTGACCTTCGCCGACGCGGTCGCCGAGATCGCCCGTGCGTCGGGCCGGGAAATCACGTTCGTGCAGGTCCCGTTGGAGGCATACTCGGCGGTCCTGGCCGAGCACGGGGTGCCCGCCGAGGTCATCGACCTGCTGTCCTTCCTGTTCGGCGAGGTCCTCGACGGGCGCAACGCACACGTCTGCGACGGCGTGCGGCGCGCACTCGGCCGGGCACCCCGTGACTTCTCCGACTACGCACGCGACGCCGCCGCCCGCGGCGTCTGGAAGGTGTGACCATGAGCGGCCCCCTGTTCATCCTGACGCTTGTCGCGGCCCTGGGCTGCGCATCCATGGGCGGAGTCTTCTTCGGCTTCTCCTCCTTCGTCATGGCGGGCCTCGGCCGGCTGCCGGCGGCTCAGGGGGCCGCGGCCATGCGTTCGATCAACGTCACGGCCGTGACCGCCCCCTTCATGGCCGGCCTGTTCGGCACCGCCCTGCTGTGCGTGGGCCTGGGCATCGCGGCGGTCGTCTCGTGGGGCGAGGCATACGCGGTGTACCTGCTCGTCGGCGCCGTGCTCTACCTGCTCGGCACGATCGTGCTCACCGCCGGCTACCACGTGCCCCGCAACAACGCGCTCGCCGCAGTGGAGCCGAACTCCGCCGCGGAGGAAAACCTCTGGGCCGGCTACCTCACCGACTGGACGAGGGCGAACCACATACGCGCACTCTCCGGCATCGCCGCGGCCGCCTGCCTCGTCGTAGCCCTGACCCGCTGACGCCGCGGCACCACCGACACCACCGACACCCGAGCACCCAGCACTCAGCCACTCGAAAACGGGGATCCAGGCATGACCGAGCAGTTCACAACTCCGCGCACCACACCACGTCCCACTCGCACCGCCGCCGTACTGCTCGGCGCCACCCTGCTCACCACGGGCCTGGTCGCCGGTGTCTACTTCGCCTTCGCCGTCGCGATCATGCCGGGCCTGGGACACGTCGACGACCGCGCCTTCATCGACGTCCTCCAGCAGGTCAACAAGCGGATCGAGAACCCGGTCTTCTTCGCGTGCTTCTTCGGCGCCCCGATCCTCGGCGTGATCTCGATCGTGCGAACCCGCAAGCTCGGCCTCACCGAAGCGAACCGCTGGATCATCGCCGGCGTGGTCCTCGCCTTCGTCGGCATGCTGATCACCATGGGCGGCAACATCCCGCTCAACAACAAGCTCAAGGACGCCGGCGACCCCGCGAAGATCGCCGACCCCGCCAAGCTCCGCGAAGACGTCGAAAACACCTGGATCGCCTGGAACATCGCCCGCACCCTCGCCGCCACCGCCGCCCTGGCCACCCTCGCCCGGGCCGTCCACGTCCTCGCCCGCACCACCCGCGCCTCCTGAGCACACAAGCACGAAGACCCGCCTCGGTGAGCGACTGCTCGCCGGAGCGGGTCTCGGCGTTTCCGGTCACCGACCGCGAGGTCCTCGGCGGACGCGAGCTGCGCGATCCGCCGATGGCGGCTCACCAAAGCGGAGGAGCCGGTCGAACCGACTCCCCCGCCGTTGACGCTGTTCTCGTGATGCCCGGTCAGCCCTTGACCGTGATCAACGGCTTCAGGTGCGTGACGATCTCGACCAGATCGGACTGCTGACGCATGACCCGGTCCAGGTTCTTGTACGCGCCCGGGATCTCGTCCACGACACCCGCGTCCTTGCGGCACTCGACACCCTCGGTCTGCTCGACCAAGTCCTTCACGGTGAACCGCTTCTTCGCCGCGTTCCGGCTCATCTTCCGACCCGCCCCATGCGACGCCGAGTTGAACGCGTCCATGTTGCCGAGGCCGCGCACGATGTACGAACCGACCGCCATCGAACCCGGGATGATGCCGAGGTCGCCACTGCCGGCCCGGATCGCGCCCTTACGGGTCACCAACAGATCCACGCCGTCGTAGGTCTCCTCCGAGACGTAGTTGTGGTGGCACGAGATGGCCCTGTCGAACGTCACCTGCCGCTTCGTGAAGTACTTGGTCACAACCTCCCCGTACAACGCGAGCATCAGATCCCGGTTGAGTCGCGCGTACTCCTGTGCCCAGTACAGGTCGGCGCGGTACGCCTCCATCTGCGGCGTGTGCGCGATGAACACCGCCAGGTCGCGGTCCACGAGGTCCCGGTTGTGCGCCAACGACTGCGCGACACCGATGTGATGGTCGGCGAGTTCCTTGCCGATGTTGCGCGAACCCGAGTGCAGCTGAAGCCACACGCGACCCTCGTTGTCGCTGTCCAGGGACAGGTAGTGGTTTCCGCCGCCGAGCGTGCCCAGCTGGCTCGCCGCCCGATCCCGCCGGAAGTGCACCTCGGGAGCCAGTTCGTCGAACCGGCTCCACATGTCGTCCCAGCGTGCGACCGGGAACGCGTGCAGCTTCCGCACATCCACCGGCTCCTTGTGGCCCATGTGCCCCACCGGCACATTCGCCTCGATCCGCGACCGCAGGTGTGCCAGATCGTCCGGAAGGTCCTTGGTGGTGAGCGAGGTGCGGATGGCGGACACACCACAGCCGATGTCCACGCCCACCGCAGCCGGGCAGACGGCGTCGCGCATGGCGATGACGGAGCCGACCGTGGCGCCGCGGCCGTAGTGCACGTCGGGCATCACGGCCAGGCCGTGCAGCCACGGGAGGGTGGTGATGTTGCGGAGCTGCTGCATGGCCTGGCTCTCGACCCCGGCGGGGTCGGTCCACATGCGAATCGGTACCCGGGCGCCCGGGACCTCGGTGTACGACATAACTGGTCACTCTCCTGAGTGGGTACGGCGAAACATGAGCGCGTCGGCTCGAAGTCTTGGTGACCGTCCCGGCGCACTCCGGGTGGTGAATCCGGGTGCGGCACGGGACGGCCGGTGGCGGGGACCGCAGGGTTTGGCGACTGCGGGACCCGCGGAGCAGGAGCGAAGCAGGGGTTACACGCGGCGGGCCGAAGCACCCTCGACGGGGCATCGGCTGTTGTCACGGAACCGCACCGGCTCGCTCCTCTCCCTACGAGGACAGGAGACACGAAAGGACCCGTCCCGGCTCGGCCTCCATCAAGCCACGGCAACCGCCCACTCGACAAAGGGTTTTCCGGTCGGCTCGGGCGCGGCGGGCGTGCGCCCCGCGTACACCACGCGCGCCGCTGTGACAGCCAACCGGGTCGGGCGTACATTCCCGAGGCATGTTCGTCGTCGGGGTAGCCGCGTGGATCACCGCCGTAGCCTGTGTCGTGTTCGGGCGCGATCGGCATCGACCCCGGGTGCGCCCCGTGGTCCGCGACTTCGACGGCGACGGCCCACGGGAGCGCACCGAGTTCCCACGGGCCTCCCGGGCCGGCCGGATCGCCGGCGCCGCCGCCGCCCTGGTCGGCGTGGCGGCGTTCGTGCTGAGCGTCAGGTGAGCCGAGCCGGCGCCGGCCGGTCACTCGGGTCGCTTGAGTCGCCCAGGTCACTCAGGTCACTCAGGTCACTGAGGTCACTCAGGTGAAGACGACCGTGCGGGTCCCGTTGAGCAGCACGCGCCGCTCCGAGTGCCACTTGACCGCGCGCGAGAGCGCCTGGCACTCGACGTCACGACCGACCGCGACCAGGCCCGCGGGGGTGACCGCGTGGTCCACCCGCTCGACCTCCTGCTCGATGATCGGGCCCTCGTCCAGGTCGCCCGTGACGTAGTGGGCGGTCGCGCCGATCAGCTTGACCCCGCGCGCGTGCGCCTGGTGGTAGGGCTTGGCGCCCTTGAAGCTCGGCAGGAACGAGTGGTGGATGTTGATCGCGCGGCCTTCGAGCTGCTTGCACAGGTCGTTGGACAGGACCTGCATGTACCGGGCGAGCACCACCAGTTCCACGTCGTACTCGCGCACCAGCGCGAGCAGTCGCGCCTCGGCCTCGGGCTTGGTCTCCCGGGTGACCGGGATGTGGTGGAACGGCACGCCGTACGAGCGGGACAACTCCTCGAAGTCGCGGTGGTTGGACACCACACCCACGATCTCGATCGGCAGCGCCCCGATGCTGCTGCGGAAGAGCAGGTCGTTCAGGCAGTGGCCGAACTTGCTGACCATCACGAACACGCGCATCCGCGCGTCGCCGTCGTGGATCTGCCAGTCCATGTGGAAGGACGCGCCGACCGCGGTGAAGCCGGCCCGCAGCGCGTCGAGCTCGACGCCCTGCTCGGCCGTGAAGTGCACGCGCATGAAGAACAGGCCGGTGTCGCGGTCGCCGAACTGCTGGCTGTCCACGATGTTGCAACCGGTCATCATCAGGAAGCTGGCGACCGCGTGCACGATGCCGCGCTTGTCCGGGCAGGACAGCGTCAGCACGTACTGGCTGCCGGTCGACCCGGCACCGGTGCCGTCGACAGGCTGGGTCTGCTCGGTCATGGACGCGCCCTTCTTCTCCATCTGCGGCATTCCTACGGCCCTCGGATGTCGGTCCACCGGCTGTCTGCGGGGCCGTCGGCCTGCCTATCGAGCGAGCCGACCCGCCGGTCGTACAGGATCCCACGTCCCGCGCGGGCTCAGCGCCCGCCGGTGCGGATGCGCAGCACGTGGAGCGAGTCGGGCGGCGCGTCCGGGTCGTCCTCGTCCGCCTTGGCGAGGGCGACGTGCGCGGCCCGCGCGCCGGCGACGACCTGCGGCCAGCGCGGGTGTGTGAGGTAGGCGGGCGCGGGCGCGTCCTCGCCGACGTCGTGCAGGACGGCGAGGATCTCCAGCACCGCGGCGTCCACCAGCGCGGCCTCGTCCGCGTCGACGATCAGGCAGCCGACATAGGTGCTCGCGGACCAGCGGTCCAGCCACGAGTCGCCGACGAGGCGATAGACGGCGTCGGTGATCGAGCCGTACTCCGGGCGGCCGGCCAGCCAGGACTCGCGCTGGAACGTCGGGTCGCCGAACATGTGCAGCGCGGAGCGGACCTGTGCCCGCCAACGCCACCACGGAACGGTGCTCTGGCGCATACGTGTCATCGTGGTGCCTCCTCCCCTGTCCCCGCTTCGGTTTCGCCGATCCGATCCCGTTCCGTTCCCGATCGGTTCCGGGCGGGATGCTTTCGATCACCTCGAATTTCCACCGATCATGTCGCAGACCGGACCGTTCCCGGCAACCGGGCGGTCCGCACGGCCGGCATCGATCGATCGGCCCGGTCGGCCAGGTCGGTTGGTCGGCTCAGTCGGCTCAGTCGGCTCAGTCGACAACGTTGATCGTGATCAGTCCGCGTTCGACGTCGTACACGCGCAGCGCGGCCACCGCGAAGCCCGGGTGGTCGCGGATCCAGTTCTGCGCCACGAGCACGATCCGGGCCGCGGTGTTGAACGCCTGCGCGGCCTCCGTCGTGTAGTCCCCCGGCAGGTGCGAGGACAGGTCGGTGTCGATCGCGACCTCGTACTTGCCCTTGTGGTCCAGGGTGAGCCGCACCTGCTGCAGGCGGGTCCCCTCCGGGGTGGTGTGCAACGCGGCCAGCATCGCGGCGCCATAGTCGTCCGCGGCCGGCTTGCGGTCGTCCCGCTCCGCGCCGAGCCGGAAGTCGATCGCGTCGCGGTCCGAGTCGAGGATCTCGATCCCGCCGACCCACAGCGCCGGGTGGTCCTCGGCCCACTGCGCGGTCTCGGTGAGCAGCTTGCCCGCACGGTCCCGGACGATCTCCTCGGCCGGCACGTTCGAGCCGTCGCCACGCACCAGGTCGGTTTCGAGCGTGACCTTGTAGACCTTGTACGAACTGGCCACCCGGACCCGGGTCACATGGCCCCCGTGCGGGGTGGTCCGCAGGTGGGTCAGCAGTTCGCTCCCGTAGGCGCCCGATTCGGCGGTGTCACCGGCGGCGGCGGGCGGGACCACCGGCGGCACGCTGCCGCCCGGGCGGTCCCCCGTGACCGGCTTGGCATCCGTCGAGGACAGCCGCGCCGAACTCGGCCCGGCGCTGGCCACCTTGTCGGCGATTTGGCCGGTGTCCGAGGATCCGGAGCATGCGGCGGCCCCGGCCATGGTCGTGGCGAACAGCACGACCGCCGACAGTCGTGCGCGCTTCCGTATGCGTATCAAAGTTCGTGTTCACCCCCTGTCACCCAGCCATGGTGCGGGTTGGCTCTCGGCTCCTACCAGGCGGGGGTGGCGGGCGCTGGAAATATACCGCTTTGCTCGCGGCGCCACGGCCATCCGCTCAGGGGTCCACGGCCAGGCGGTAGCCGCGTTTGGTGACCGTGCGCACCAGGCCCGCGTACGGCCCCAGCGCCGTGCGCAGCCGGGCCACCGCCGCCTCCACGGCGTGTTCGTCGGTGCGGGTGTCGGCCCACACCCGGCGCAGCAGTTCGGCCCGGCTGAGCACCCAGCCCGGCTTCTCGGCGAGCGCACGCAGCACCGCGCCCGGTACCGGCGGCAGCCAGATGGTCCGGCCGTCGACCAGCAGCGCGTTGCCCTGCAGGACCAGTCGCTCGGTACCGGTGTGCAACTCGCGGCGGGCCCGGGCGGGCAGTGCCTCGGCGATCGTGCGCACCAGCGAGCCGAGCCGACCGCGCTCGGGCCACACCGACTCGACGCCCTGCTCGGCCAGCGGCCGGGCGCACACCGGCCCGATGCACACCGGCAGCACGTCGGCCCGCAGCGCGGCCAACACGTCGGCCCTGCGGCCGTGTTCTTCGGCGGTCTCCAGGAACGCGCCGATCGCGGGCGCGCTGGTGAAGGTCAGTGCGTGCAACTCGCGGCGCACGGTCTGCTCGACCAGGCGGCGGACCGCGCCCGGATCGTCCGGCGGACCCCAGCGGTAGACCGGGATCTCCAGCACGTCCGCGCCGCGCTCGCGCAGCGCGTCGGCGAAGCCCTCCAGCGGTGCGCCGTGTTCCTGGACCGCGATCCGCCGCCCGCGCAGATCGCGCGCGAGCAGCCAGGCCAGCACCTCGCCGCCGGCGTCCGAACCGGGTGAATACACCTCGCGCAGGCCGCACGCGCGCATGTCCTGATCATCGCCTGCCCCTGCGCCCTGGGCCTGGC